>JAUZEU010000159.1 GCA_030838885.1 Bryobacterales bacterium
ACCGAGGTGAAGTCCTTCGATTCACAGGACGGCATTGCGTTTCTGTGGTGCCGCATGAAGGGAATTCGCACCGGGATTATCAGCGGCCGCAAATCGTTTTCGACGGATGAGCGTGCGCGCCAGGCGCATATGGATTACGTGTATCAGGGCTTTGTTGAAAAGATTCCGATCATCGATGAGATCAAAAAAGACGCAGGGCTCGCGGCTGACGAGATTGCCTTTATCGGCGATGATCTGACCGATATCGTGGTGTTCCACAGGGTTGGCCTGGCGATCGCGACTGCCAATGCGCGGTCTGAAGTGAAAGCGGAAGCGGATTGGGTCACAAACAATGTTGGTGGCAACGGCGCGGTGCGGGATGCGGTCGAAATGATCTTCCAGGCGCGCGGCTTCTGGCAGGAAATTCTCGACAAGTACGAAGTGGGCAGGAAACGCGAAGCGGCTGTTATATGATGTCGGTGCTTTGACAAGATTCCTTTATTTATTAATTGCCGCTGCCTCGCTGGCTTCCGCGGCTGACCAGCATTTGCTCTATGTCGCGAACCCCGGCACTCGCAATTATGTCGAGTATGGCGGCGTCGGTATCTCAGTTTTCGATATCGACCACGGTTATAAGTTTGTTCGCCGCATCCCTACGTGGGACGTGCCGGCGGGCAAGGAACCGGAGAACGTAAAGGGGATTGCCGCAAGTGCAAAGACGGGCCGGATTTATGTTTCATCATTGACGCGCATCGTCGCCATCGACATGGTTTCCGGCAAGCGGATCTGGGATAAGAGCTTCGAAGGCGGTTGTGACCGGCTGGCGATTTCTCCGGATGGAAAGTCGCTCTACGTACCCCAGATGGAAGGCCCCAACTGGCACGTCGTGAACGCAGCAACCGGCGATGTGGTGGCGACCGTGGAAACGAAATCTGGCTCGCATAACACCATCTGGTCGGATGATGGAGATCGTGTTTATCTCGCCGGACTGAAATCGCAGTTACTCTCCATTGCGGATCCGAAGACGAACAAGGTGACGGGGACGGTCGGCCCATTCGAGAGCGTGATTCGACCGTTTACGGTGAACGGAGCCAACACACTGGTCTTCGTAAATGTGAACAAGCTCCTGGGCTTTGAAGTCGGCGACATCAAGACAGGCAAGAAGCTCTATCACGTCGAGGTGGCAGGTTATAAGCAAGGCCCGGTAAAGCGCCATGGCTGCCCCGCGCACGGCATCGCGCTCACGCCTGACGAAAGGGAACTCTGGCTCGCCGATTGCGCCAATAGTGCCATTCATATTTTCGACGCGACGGTGATGCCGCCGAAGCAGGTCACCAGCCTGAAGGCCCGCGACTGCGTCGGGTGGCTGAGTTTCAGCATGGACGGAAAGTTTGCGTATTCCTCCACCGGTGAGATTTTCGATGCTGCCACGAAAAAGATTGTGGCGACTTTGACCGATGAAGCCGGACATCAAGTGCAGAGCGAGAAACTGCTGGACGTGACGATTTCGAATGGCAAAGTGACGAAGGCGGGCAATCAGTTCGGAGTTGGCAAGAAGACTATTTGAAGTCGATTCCGCTCCTGTTTGACAAGAATCTCTGCGGCTGATTTTTGGACCCAAGAGTCGGCTCAAAGGGATAGGGGCGCCCCCCGAGACCGAAATAGGGGGTTTTAGTCCACGCCCTCACGAGTGAGTATATAGTTTGCGCCAAGTGGCGCTATTACCTGGGTGACAGTGTTGCGTGGCATGGAACTTCTGAGGGTATTGCCCGGCGGAGCGGTACGTATTACTGTTGGCAATATGCAGACCATCTCGCTAAAATTGCCCGATGAGCTTCTGGCTCGGCTCGCCAGCGAATCCAGGGCGAGGCGTGTGACGAAATCGGCGTTAGTCCGGGAGAGTCTGGAAAAGGCCTTATGCGAGCGATCTCACGGCGACGCAGCCTCATGCTACGAACTGGCGAAAGACCTTGCCGGTGCGCTGAAAGGGCTTCCGAAAGATCTTGTTGAAAATCCGAAATATATGGATGGTTTTGGCCAGTGAAGAAAGGCCCGTACCTGCTGGATACGGGTCCGTTGGTCAGCTTCCTTGCTTCCGGGCTTCGACATCATGACTGGAGTTGCCAGCAATGGAAGTTCCTGCCTCCGCCGCTGCTGACGTGCGAGCCAGTTCTTACGGAAGCGGCGTTTCTTCTGAAACGCGAGGGACAGGAAGCCCGATCCCATATTTCGCGGCGTCATTCGCATTGCACTGAATCTCCAGGACGAACAAACCGATCTGCGTGCGCTGATGCATCGTTATCGCAACAGGCCCATGTCCCTTGCCGATGCTTGCCTGGTCCGACTCTCGGAGTTACATGCGGACGGGCAGGTGTTCACCCTGGATTCCGATTTTCGAATCTACCGTCGCCACGGTAACAAGGTTGTCCCGACGTTAATGCCCGACTAGTATATCGTTTCAGCAAAACAGATACTGATTAATCTCCGGCGAGCGCGTCGAAGTTCCTCCAGCGGTGGACCACTGGGGTGGAGTTGATTTCGGAGATGCCTTTGAGAATGCGGGCTTTGAGTTCGTCCCACGATTGGACTCTGATGTGTAGCAGGAAGGTACGGGCCATCTTGCCGAAGAGCGTCTCGACGATGTTGAGCCACGAGCCGTGTTTGGGCGTCAGCACGTATTGGAACCGGTTGGGCCGGGCTGCCAGAAAGGCCGTCGTCTCTTTGGAGATGTGGGCGGAATGATTGTCGAGGATAATCCGAATCGTGCAGTGTGGAGGATACCAGGCATCAAGATCCGTCAGCAGACCAGTGAATTCTACACTGCGATGGCGACGTTCCACCCGTGCCGTGATATGGCCGTCGTGGAGGTCGAGCGCCGCCAGTATCGAGCAGGTGCCCAGACGTTTGTATTCATGATCGCGGCTTATTGCAGGGTGCTTTCCGGCCACCGGCGGCAGATCCGGCGATGTATTGGCGATGGCCTGCAGACCGGGCTTTTCGTCCACTAAGACCGTGATGATGTTCGATGCGGTGCCGCTGCCGGCGCGCCTTTCGTTTTGCAGCGCCACTTCCTGATACACGATCAGGACCTCTCGCATCTTCAACTCAAAATCCGGACCGCGCCGCTCCAGGTAGTACTTGACCTTCTCCGGATGCAGCGGTTGTTCGGCCAGAATTCGATGCACCGTGGCTTTGGCGGCCCGGGACAACGCGGGGTATCCCGCTTCCACCGCATGTTTCCGAACATGGCTCGCCAGCGCCTGCCGCGACCATGTTTCGGCCGCATACCCCAGATCCTTTGGCTTCGAACATGCCAGGTGAATCACCCACGCCTTGGCGTCATCGCCAATGGCTGGTTCTTTGGGACGATGATAGTTGTCTTTCAGTGCTGCCTCCGGTCCGACGGCCAATGCCTTCGCAACCCATTTCGACACGCTCACACGTGTCATCTGGAGAGCACGGCTGATATCTGTGATGGTCTCTCCGGCGTGATATCGCAGCAGGATCTCAGATCGTTGGGTTTCCCGCTTCGGTAAAGTTCGCGATCGCGCCAACTGTTCCAACTTAGCCAGATCCTCTGTCGTCAACGTCAGCTTCGAACGTCTGGATTTTCCCGCCATGCTTAAGCGTAACAGGAAACATGTTAATTAGATTATGTTTTAATGAAACGATATACCAGGCCGAGTATTGCAGTCTGGTGTGGGGCGAAAAGCTACGCAAAATACCCTGATCCCCGCCTTTTGGTATCGTTGAAGAGAGTACCCCCACATTGAAAGTCGGTTTCGTCAGCCTCGGCTGCCCCAAAAATTTAGTTGATAGTGAAGTCATGATGGGCCAGCTTGCGGCCCGTGGTCATGAACTCACCACGCATCCCGATCAGGCTGATGTCCTGGTCGTAAATACCTGTAGTTTCATCGATCCGGCCAAGAAGGAGTCCATCGACACCATTCTGGAGATGGCCGAATACAAGCGGGTCGGGCAGGCGAAAAAGCTGGTTGTAGCTGGGTGCCTCGTGGAACGCTACCGCGGTGATATCCAGAAGGACATGCCGGAAGTGGATGCTGTTATCGGCACGAACGAACTGGACAAGATCGTCGCCATCTGCGAAGGAATTGAAGACGATTCCGTTGCCCCTGAAAACGGCCTGTATCTGTACCACGAACATACACCTCGCGTGCTCGCCACCCCGCGCCACTACGCTTATATCAAAATTGCCGAAGGCTGCGATCACCCCTGCACCTTCTGCGTGATCCCGCAGTACCGGGGCAAATTCCGCAGCCGCCGTTTCGAATCAGTTGTTTCCGAGGCCACCCGGCTTTTCAGCCAGGGCGTGCGGGAGATCAACCTGATCGGACAGGATACCACCTGTTACGGCGAAGACTTCGGCCTCAAAGACGGACTGGCTGTGCTCCTGGCGCGTCTGGCGCAAATCGAAACGCCGCAGCCGAAATGGGTTCGGTTCTTATACGCCTACCCGAATAAAGTCACCCAGAAGCTTCTGGACACCCTTGCAGAGCACTCCGCTCTGGTGAAATACATCGACATGCCGCTGCAGCATGCCAGCGCTAACGTTCTGAAAAGGATGAAGCGCGGCGCGAACGGTGACATCTTCCTGAAACTCATCGAGCGAATCCGCAACACCATTCCAGGTGTGGCGATCCGCACCAGTTTCATCGCCGGCTTTCCCGGGGAGACTGACGCGGATTTCGAAACTCTCTGCCAGTTCGTGGAAGCCGCCCGTCTGGACCGGCTGGGCGTTTTCTCATACTCCGACGAAGACACCAGCCGCAGCCATGAACTCGACGGCAAAGTGGATGGCAGGACAATCAACAACCGTAAGCGCCGCCTGATGGCGATTCAACGCCGAATCTCGCGCGCGAAGAACCGGGATCTGATTGGAAAAGAAGTAGATGTTCTGGCGGAAGGCACTTCCCCTGACACCGATCTGCTCTGGCAGGCCCGCATGTCCACCCAGGCACCGGAAATCGATGGAGTGGTGCTGATCAACGACGTGGAAGGCGCCGAGCCCAGGCCCGGTCAGATGCGGAAGCTCCTGATCACCGAAACGCACGACTACGACATCATCGGAACCCTTTTACCTTCTGCTGGTTTACCGTTCGATGTGATGCCGGCGGTGGCGAATCTCCCTGCCTCTCAACTCATCCAAATAGCGTGATACTCCCTTGTCCGATCTGTAAGAAACCGGTCGAACTTTCCGACCCGGAGGCCCCTTTCTGCAGCGAACGTTGCCGGCTTACCGACCTGGGAAACTGGGCGTCCGGCAAATACGTCATCTCCACCCCCGCCCATCTGTCGGTGGACAGCGGAGAAGATGACGAATAACGCTCAGAAGACCAAATCCGCGTGGACGTTCGCTACTTTCTTCGGAGCCGGTTACTTTCCGAAGGGCCCCGGCACCGCTGGTTCAGTGGCCGCAATTTTGCTTGCATGGCCGCTAATGCTGGCGGGATTCACGAACGTATCGTTCGCGCTGCTGGCAATGGTGGCTCTCTACCCGGCGATCCGGGCATCGGGCATCGTCGCGACTGAGTCCGGGCGCAAAGATCCACAGATCGTCGTAATCGACGAGGTGCTGGGCCAGTGGCTAACGTTGGGAGGCGCCCTTCGCCTGAACTGGCGATCCCTGCTGCTGGCACTTGCACTATTCCGCTTTTTCGATATCCTGAAACCTCCGCCCATACGTCTCATCGAACGTATCCCCGGAGGGGCCGGAATCGTGCTGGACGACATGATGGCAGGAGTTTTCGGCGCAGTTGTCCTGTTTGTGCTCCAATCGTTAACGCAGGTATGAACTAATCCATGGCAATCCGCAAACAATCCACGGGTAAGACCCCAGTCGCACCGAAGATAGCCGAGGTCCGGCCTGAGGCGGCGATTACCGGTGGTGAACTTTATATTCGCGGCAAGGGTTTTGTCGCGGGCCAGAATATGGAACTCCCTTATGTGACCATCGGGGAGATTCAGGCGCCGGTCGTGATAGGGTCCAACTCGCTGGTCATCGTTAAAGTGCCCGAAGGCGCTTCGGCGGGTGAATTGGTGGTGGCTCAGGGTGGGCAATCAAGCGAGATCTGGAACTGCGACATCGGGATCTCGATCGCTGAAAATCTGCATCCTGTCACGAACCCCGCCGTGGACAATGTCGGCAACATCTACACCACCTTCTCCGGCTCCCGGGGCCAGAAGGTGCCAGTGGCCGTTTACCGGATTGATCTGAATTTCAATATGCGCCCGTTTATCAATGACATGATGAACGCCTCCGCGATTGCGATCGGGCCCGACGGTCTCATCTATGTTTCGAGCCGCTTCGACGGGATGGTGTATCAGGTGACTCCCACGGGCAGCATGTCCGTCTTTGTGGAAGGCATGGGCGTTGCCACCGGCATGTGCTTCGATGAACAGAAGAACCTGTACGTCGGCGACCGGTCGGGCACCATTTTCAAGATCGCTCCGAACCGACAGATCTACGTCTACGCTACGCTTGAGCCATCCATTTCCGCCTATCACCTGGCCTGGGGACCGGATCAGCATCTCTACGTTTCCGGGCCCACCACCTCCAGTTTCGACTCCATTCACCGCGTTGCCGATAACGGCGACGTGGAGGTTTTCTATCGCGGCCTCGGCCGCCCGCAGGGCATGACGTTCGATGCCGACGGAAACCTGTATGTGGCCGCGTCTTACATGGGGCGCAAAGGTGTGGTACGCATCCAGCCGGACCGCACGGTAGAACATGTTCTTTCGGGCCCTGGCATTGTGGGTCTGGCGTTTGCGCCGTCACGCGCGATGATCGTCACCACCACGAATGCCGTGTATCGCGTGGATGTGGGGATTCGCGGATACCAGCCTTTTTAGCACCAGTTCTTCTGAAATGAACGCCGAAATCATCGCTGTCGGTTCGGAAATGCTGACGCCGGATCGGGTGGACACGAACTCGCTCTTCCTGACCGATCAACTGAATGTGCTTGGCGTTGAAGTGGTGGCCAAGCACGTGATCGGTGACGATCGCGACCGGCTGGCCGACGCTGTCCGGCGCTCGCTGTCTGCTTCCCGGTTTGTGCTTATCTCAGGCGGGCTTGGTCCTACCGAAGACGACGTGACGCGCGACGCCGTCGCCATGGCGCTGAATCGCCGGCAGATCTATAACAGTGAAATCGGCGAGGGGATCGAAGCGCGTTTCCGCCGGATGAACCGCGCCATGCCGGAGATCAACAGGCGACAAGCCATGGTGATTGAAGGTGCTGAGGTCCTGTCAAACGACAGGGGCACCGCGCCGGGGCAGTGGATTACTGTTGCAGAAGGGCAGGGCAGCAGGGTCGTGATGATTCTGCCAGGTCCGCCGCATGAGCTGAAGGCGATGTTCACTCGTGAATGTCTGCCGCGTCTTGCGCCGCTGGTGCCGCCGCTGGTGATTCGCACGCGCGTCTACCGGATTTCCGGCATGTCCGAGTCGGATCTGGACCAGACCATTTCGCCCATCTACAAGAAATACGAAAATCCGGCGACCACGGTGCTCGCCCATAACGGAGACCTCCAGGTGCATCTGCGGGCGCGCTGCTCCACCGAAGAAGATGCCAGAGCACTGCTGGATGAGGTGGGCGGTCCGATTGAAGCCGCACTGGGAAGTCTGATTTATTCGTTCAACAGCGATCCCCTTGAAGTGATTATCGGCCGCAAACTGGCGGCGGCAAACGCGACTCTTGCGGTAGCCGAAAGCGCTACCGGCGGTGGCCTCGCCGAACGGATTACCAGTGTACCAGGCAGTTCGGCCTATTTTCTTGGCGGTTTTGTCACTTACACACGCCGAATGAAAACGGAGTTTCTCGGCGTTTCGGCCGCGTTGATGGAGCAGCACGGCGCAGTAAGCAGAGAGACTGCGGAAGCGATGGCGCTGGGCATGCGGGAACGCGCGGGTGCGACCTGGGCTGTGTCTATCACGGGAAATGCAGGTCCGACCACGGATGGCCATGACGCTCCGGTTGGCTCGGTTTTCATTGGTATCGCAGGACCGGATAGCATCTCCGGTCTGAAGAATGTGGAAACCTTTCACCGCATCTGGCCTTCCAGCGATCGTCCCAGGGTGCGGGCCTTCGCCGCCCAAATGGCTTTGGATATGTTAAACCGCCAATTGAAGTGAGTAGTATCGCTTTCTAATTAATAGTAATTTTTGCTACACTCGGAGGCGATGAACAGCAAGGTAAGGGTCTCGGTTCTGGCTGTCGTCACCACCTTGGCATTGCCTGCGCTTTCTGCCGGGCCGGTTTTCAATTTTACGCTTGGCTCCGGCATTGCCAACGGCGATCAGGTCTACAACGGATTCACTCAGGCGGCATCACGCTGGTCTTCCATTTTCACGGACAACGTCACCATTAACGTCACCATCGGATTCGTCTCTCTGGCCCCCACGGTACTCGGATCCACGAGCCTCACCATGGGAACCGTGCTTGATTCCAGCTTCAAAGCGGCTCTGGGCATGGATGCGAAGAGTGCCGACGACGCCACTGCGGTAGCGCATCTGCAGCCATCCGGCTCAAACGAGTTCATCATCAATCACACGAACGAGTGCAACAACTGTACTTCCGTTTATCTCAGCAACGGTAGCAAATACGATAACCTGCACGAAACGGTGTCGCTTGCCGAGGCCCGCGCTCTCGGGCTCTATTCTTCAACGAATTCTGTCTCGGATGGCAGTATCAGCTTCAATTCAGATTTCGCGTTCGACTTCGATCCGTCTAACGGGATCACTGCCGGCAGTTACGACTTCGTGGGTGTGGCGACCCATGAAATCGGACATTTGCTGGGATTCTTCAGCACGGTAGACGATTACGATATCTGCGGCTCTACGCTCAACTGCATCACAAGTCGCCCGAACTCCGCGATTTCGGAAAACGAGGACGCACCGTCCGTCCTCGATTTGTTCCGGTATTCCACCGGCTCCGCCTTCGGGACCGTAATGGACCAGAGCGCGGACACCCGGGCCAAGTATTTCTCGATCGATGGTGGCCTGACGATGGGACCGTTATTCGCTACGGGTAAGAACTTCGGCGATGGGCGGCAGGCGAGTCACTGGAAAGACAATCTGGGTCTCGGCATCCTGGACCCAACAGCCGCACAGGGAGAACTGCTTGGCATCTCACAGAACGATATCAGGGCCCTGGATGTTATTGGCTGGGACGTTGTCCCCGAACCCGGCTCGGTCGGATTGCTGGCCGCCGGGCTCGCCATGCTGGCCTTCCGGCGACGGCGATGTTAGTTCCTGGCAGGGAAGCGTTGTTGCTGTCAGATTACGCTGGATGGCAAACCGTACCAGCCCCGCTATTCCGCCTACTTCGAGTTTCCGCATAATATTCGCCCGGTAGGTGTCCACCGTTTTCGGGCTGATCTCCAGCAGACGTGCGATGTCCTTCGGCCTCATGCCGTCCACCAGAAACGAGAACACCTCACGTTCACGCTTGCTGAGCTGAGACATGGGGTCAGACTGATCCCGGCTTTGGCCCGCTGGTGGTTTGTCGGAAGCGCTTCCATCGATCACCTCCCGGCGAAGCAGGGGAGTGAGATACTGCCCTCCATCCGCGATGAAGCTGATTGCCTCGAGCAGGTGCCGCGCGGGACCGTCCTTCAACACATAGCCGTTTGCGCCGCTCCGAAAGAGTTCGCGAATCAGGATTTCATCGCGAGTAATGGAAAGGATAATCAGCTTTGTCGGGCAGTTCGCCAGGCGGACTTTTCTCACCACGTCCAACCCGCTCAATTTGGGCATATTGAGGTCGAGGATGGCAAACTCCGGTTGCAATCCAAGAATCAAGTCCAGCGCCTGCTCTCCGTCGGAGGCTTGTCCTACAATATCGATATCAGACCGCGATTTAAAAAATGCAGCGATTCCCTCGCGAACAATGCCGTGATCGTCGGCCAGAACAAGCGTAATTGATGTCCCGATTTCCATTTATTCCTCCCGGACAGATGGCTGCGGGACCGTCAAGGTAATGATTGTACCCGTATCGCCACTCCTGATATTGCAGGTACCTCCGGATACGGAAGCATAGGTGTGAACGGCAGCTATCCCCAGGCCGCCGGAGGATTGTGCCGAATGGTTGAACCCTGTTCCGTTGTCGCCGACCCTCAGTTCCACTGCGTTCCCAATCGAAGCGAGGGAGACTTCGAGCCTGGTAGCACCCGAATGGCGGATCACATTTCCAATGCATTCCTGCGCACAGCGATAGAGCGCGGTTTTCACACTGTGATCCGGCTCCACACGCAGGTCCTCGATCTGAATTACGGTCTCTGCAAAACAGGCTTCCGCGCCAAATTCCGCCAGCAACCGGCGAAGTGCCTGTGCTGTCGTCAGAGTCTGCCAGTCCGGTGGATGCAGCTGGTGGGAAACGGCGCGTACTTCGCCGAGAGCCGATTCTGCGAGCAGGTGCAACCGCTGCAGCGCTTGCCTGGCCGGTGGTGGCACGGATAGCAGGCAACCCTCCAGAATTTCGAGATTCAATTTAATCGCAGCCAGCGACTGGCCTGCGCCCGCGTGCAGATCCCGTGCAACACGCGATCTCTCCCGCTCCAGATCCTGAAAAATACGGGGCCCACTTTCTTCTGCAATTTAGATTCAGGTGCAAAACCAGGCTTTGTATCCCAGTTGACATGAATGTACCGCAAAGTTCAATAGTAGCGATTTCAGGGGGGAAGACACGAATTTTTACAGGATGCCCGAATTTAACAGGTAAGCTGATTTGCCGGCTGGGGCCGCTCCGGCCCTTCAGACTTGACTGCGACTCTCTCCACAAAGAAAGTTCGCGGTGCCTGCCAATTGGGTGCCAAGAGCCCGGTGCCGGTTTCTGCTGTTGCTTTGTCCAGCGATGCCGCGCCCGGCGCCAGGTTCTTCAGGCCATACAAAGCAAGTTCGAAGCGATCTTTTACGCCCAGTTTTTGAAAGAGGCGGGACAAATAGACTTTGACCGTCCCCTCTGAGATGGTGAGAGCCGTAGCAATTTCCTTGTTCTTCAAACCTTGAGAAAGCAATGCGACCAATTGACCTTCCCGCCTGGTCAGAGAATAGCGGCGGGCACCCATAAAACTGTCCGTCAACGTCTTCTCAAACCACAACTCGCCTTCCTGCACACAGGTCAGGCACCTGATCAGAGTGTCTACAGGGAGAGTCTTTCGCATGATTCCCCGAATCCCCAGGCTCATGGCCTGCAGCGCAAGCTCAGTGGAAATGGTGTGAACCCACAGCACGATCTTTGTATGGCGGGCTGCACCTTGCAAACTTTTCAGCACGGAAAACGTAATGTCGTATGTCAGGTCGACAAGCAGCAGATCGGGTTGGTGTAAATCCAGTTCCCGTGGAATATCGTCAAGGGAGCATCCACAGCAACGCAACGGCAGCCCCTCGCGTTCTGACAGGATCAATTTTAGACCCTCCGCCAGCACCGGTTCACTGGTGCATAGTAGTACAGTCGCCATTAAATGGAGCTTAGCATTAGCGCCCCGGACTTGTATGATTTTTTACGCTTTTGATATACGAAAATAAGTCTGGTTTGCACGCGTTATTGACCGGGATATTTGGCAAAAAATCCTGCTGCCGCAGACGCAAGAGCTCTTAAGTGGCTGATTCTAATGCTACAGAATTATTGCCCCGGTTTTCGCCGAGGCAATCCCGGAAAATTAGCGCGCGGGATCGCAGAAATGTAAGTAGAAAGCGGATATCGCCAGGCGTTTGGGGCTGTCGCTTGGGGGAACTCAGCACCACCCACAGGTGGTGCTCGATTCAGACTATTCGAACTGGATTTGAGCGATAACCAGCGAGGGCAGCGCCTGATTCCATGCTTCCGGAATTGTATCGAACGGCAGCCGGAAAGACTTGGTCTCACCGGGCCCCAAAGAACCGCCCCGGGCTCCCACCACCACCGCCCGTTCGCGCGCGATTTCCTGACCTGCATAGTTTTTAAAGACGCAGATCACTTCCACCACTTTCAACGTCCGATTGCCTTTATTCGAGATATCGCCGAGAATCTCCACCAGGCGTGACTGCACATAGCTCTCGGCCGCCTGCATCCGGACATTGGTGAGGACCAGGTTTGGTAAATATGCCTTCGCTTCCTGCGTCAGAACGGCGGGGGGAGGCGGCGCGGGCTTCGGACCAAAGGTGAGCCAGCCGAATGCGCCGAAAATCAAAATCGCCGCAAGCCCGATCACGATGCCCGCGGGAGAGATCTTAACGTCCGGCAACAGTCATCTCTCCGATCATGATGGTGGGCGCTGAAACGGAACCGCGGAACTCCAGGTCGCTGCCGATCTCCGCCACCCCGTTCAGCATCTCCTGCAGCGTGCTCGCGATGGTCACTTCTGACACCGGGAACGCCAGTTCGCCATCCCGGATCCACATGCCGACGGCGCCGCGCGAGTAATCGCCCGTAACCGTATTGACACCGCTGCCGATCAGTTCGGTCACGTAAAAACCGTTTTTGACGCTGCGCAGAATTTGTTCGGGCGTTTTATCGCCCGCTTCGAGGAAGAAGTTGCCATGGCCGATACCGGCATTCCCGGTAATGCCGCGCGAGGCGTTGCCCGTGGTTTTCATCCCCAGCTTGCGGGCCGTATAAGTGTTCAGCAGATAATTCTTCAGCACTCCCCGCTCGATTACGGGGGTCCGGCGGGTCGGCACGCCTTCATCGTCGAATGGCTCCGAGCCGAACAGTCCCGGAATGGTGCCATCGTCGATGAGCGTGATCCTCTCATCAGCGATCTTTTCACCCAGTTTGCCAGCCAGAAACGAAGCCTCCCGGTAAATGGCCCGCCCTTCCACCGCCTCGAAAAGATTTCCCAGCAGACTGCGCGCCACGCGCGGCTCGAAGATGATGGGAGCCCGTTGCGTTTCGACCTTTACCGCACCCAGCCGCCGAACCGCCCGCTCCGCTGCTTTCCGGCCCACGTACTCCGGATCTTCCAGCCCGGCGTAATTGCGCGCGATCGTGTACCAGAAATCCCGTTCCATCGAATCGTTGAGAGTTGCGATGGGAACGGCGGAAACCGAGCAGTATGTCCACCGGTACGCCCCCGCGAAACCGCGCGAGTTCGCAAACACCCGGCCGCCGATATTGCAATCGAACGATCCGCCTTCGGAGTTCGTAATCCGCGGATCGAACGCCAGCGCCGCAGCTTCGGCACGCTTCGCCGTCTCTATCTTCAGGTCGGTCGGCAGATTGGCCACGTCTTCGGAAAACAGTCGCAGATCGGTCTTAATGGAACCGAACTCGTCCGGGTCGGGCAGCCCGATGTGCGGATCCGCCGTGGTAAACGCTGCGAGGTCGATGGCCGACCGCACCATTTGTCGGATCCCATCGGGTGTAAGGTCCGAAGTGTAGGAAGAACCCATGCGCGTGCCGATTAAGACGCGCAGACCCGCGCCACGCGAACCGGCTTCCTTCAGGGTCTCCACCTCGCCCATCCGGACATTCACGGAAAACTCCTCGCCGTCCGACATGGTGCATTCCGCATCCGTCGCCCCGCCGTCAAGTGCCTGCCTGATAACCGACTGTGCGATCTCAGGCAGCGAATCGAACGTCAAGCGGTGCCCCCCACGGTCATGCGGTCGATGCGAACGGTCGGAATGCCTACACCTACCGGCACGCTTTGGCCTTCCTTACCGCAAACCCCGATTCCTTCATCCAGCTTCAGGTCGTTCCCCACCATACTCACGTACTTCATGGCTTCCGGGCCGTTACCAATCAGCGTGGCGTTCTTAACCGGTCGCGTCAGCTTGCCGTCTTCAATCAGGTAGCTCTCCGAGGCGGAGAACACGAAGTTGCCGCTGGTAATATCCACCTGCCCGCCCGCGAAATTCGCGCAATAAAGCCCGCGCGGAACGGAGCGGATAACATCCTGCGGGTCGCTCTCGCCTGCCAGCATGAATGTATTCGTCATGCGCGGCATCGGGATGTGTTCATAGCTCTCGCGCCGTCCGCTGCCTGTGGCAGCAGCGCCCAGAATCCGGCTGGACAGCTTGTCCTGCAGATACCCGCGCAGGATGCCGTTTTCGATCAGCACGTTGCGCTGCGTCTCATTGCCCTCGTCATCCACGTTCAGAGAGCCTCGCCGCCCACCGATTGTGCCGTCGTCGACTACAGTGCAAAGCGGGCTGGCAACCTGTTGACCGATCCGTCCGCTGAATGCCGAAACGCCTTTGCGGTTGAAGTCGGCTTCCAGCCCGTGTCCCACAGCCTCATGCAACAGCACGCCTGGCCAACCCGGCCCCAGCACCACAATTTGTTCCCCGGCAGGCGCGTCCGCCGCACCCAGCTGCACAATCGCCTGACGGGCCGCTTCCTGCGCAAACTGCTCCGGAGTACGCTCGGTTTGAAACCAATCCAGTTCGTAACGGCCGCCGCCGCCGGAATGACCCTGCTGTGGCACGCCGCCGTTCTCTCTGGCCAGTGCGAGCACGCTCAGGCGCGCCAAGGGCTGGCGATCATAAGTCAGCACGCCATCACTGGTCGCCACCATCACTTGCCGCAGGTTATCCGCATAAGTAACCTGAGCCTGAAAGATACGCGAATCGTACGCGCGAGCGGCCTTGTCCGCTCGCTGGGCGAGTTCCACCCGCTCCTTGAATGCGGTATCGCCGGGTGCCGTTAGCACGGGATACAGATTCCGCTTCTGCCCCTCTTCCAGCGATGTCTTTTCCACCTTTGCCGGACCTGCTGCGATCATGGCGGCAACCTGCGCGGCCTTCCGGATTTTCTCCGGGCTCAGATCGTCCGAGTAAGCATAGCCGGTGCGCTCGCCAGAGATGACGCGCACGCCCACTCCAAGTGAAACACCCTGCGTCGCGCTCTTTACAATTGACTCGTCAATGCTGATGGAGCTCGTCGCAAGATATTCAAAATAAAGGTCTGCGTAGTCGCCACCACGCGACAACGCATCGGAAAGATAGTTCTCCAGATTCCGCCTGGTAATGCCGAATCTGGAGGCGAAAAATGAATCGGAAAAACTCATAACTACTTTCACTGTAGCAATTTGCCTTTGGAGGGCAATTTAACCCCACAGCCATCCTGGTATCATGAACTGAAGTTTGCGATCCACCACGCTCCTGCTCCTGGCAATCGCTGCAGCCCGCGCCGCATTGTCCGCCGCTTCCGGCAACGATTTTGTGGACCCGAAACTATGCCAGGGCTGCCATCCGGCGGAGTCCCGTAAATGGTCGGCCACAGGGATGGCGCGGTCTTTCTTCCGTTTGTCGCCCTCGACTCAGATTGAGGACTTCACCACCAGGAACCGTTACTACCACCCGGCTTCGGACACTTACTATGAAATGCTCGTTCGTGACGGCGTCTACATACAGCGCCGGTATCAGTTCGGCATCGACGGCAAGCCGGCCAACGTGGACGAGAAGCAGATCGACTACGTAATGGGTTCGGGTCTTCACGCCCGCACCTATCTGCACCGTACTGTCGCAGGCACGCTGGTGGAACTTCCGCTTGGCTGGTATTCGGAAAAGGGCGGCTACTGGGCTATGAGTCCGGGTTATGACAAGCTGGACCACCCTGCGGCCCGGCGTGAAATCGGGTATGACTGCATGTTCTGCCACAATTCCTACCCGAAGGTTCCCAACCGGGCGGACCGGCTGGATGATGTTCCGGTGTTTTCGGACGGACCCCTTCCGGAAGGCATCGATTGCCAAAGATGCCACGGCCCGGGGCAGCGGCATGTGGAAGCTGCCCGTGCGGCCGGGATTGCTCCCGAAGCTATACGACACGCTATTGTGAATCCGGCTCGGCTCGCCCCCGGCCCGCAGATGGATGTGTGCCTGCAATGCCACCTGGAAACCTCCAGCTTTCCGCTGCCGCACGCCATCCGGAGGTACGAGCGGGGTTGGTTCGGCTATAAAGCGGGAGAATCCCTGGCGGATTTTCTTTTGTCCTTCGGTGAGTCGGCGGCTACGCGCAATCCCGACCGCTTTGAAATCGTTAGTTCGGCTTACAGACTGCGTGAATCGCAGTGCTTTCTGCGTTCGAATGGTGCGCTGAAGTGCACCACCTGTCACGACCCACACGCGATGGGCGGCGAGAAGCCGGCCGCAGTTACCAACACCGACACTTACAGTGCCGCCTGCCGCACCTGTCACGCGGCAGGCGACGGTTTCGCGGCCCGTGCAGCATCAGGTCAACACACAACCGAGTCCGGGTGCATAGCCTGCCACATGCCCAGGCGGCGCACACAGGATGTAGTGCATGTCGTCGTGACGGATCACCTGATTCAGCGCAGGATTCCGGCTCGGGATCTGCTGGCCGAACTCCCTGAAGTGCATGAAATGGACGCCAGTGCCACGGCGCGGCAAGTGGTCCCGTACTATCCGGCGCAGCTCCCGCATACTCCGGCGAACGACCTCTATCTTGCTATCGCGCAAGTCCGTGACCGCAGCAATTTGAGTAAGGGCGTGCCGCAACTCGAGCGCGCCATCGCAGCAGCCCATCCCTCCAGGCCGGAGCCGTATTTGGAACTGGCGGAAGCGCTTCGCGCGCAGGGAAAATTGCCCGCCGCCGAGCGGAACTATCGTGAGGCACTTCGGCGCGATCCTTCCTGGTTGCCTGCCATTCTGAACCTGGGCCAGACGCTTCGGGAACAGGGAAAAGAGATGGAGGCTCTGCAGGTGCTCGCCCGGGCAACCAGTCTCGCCCCGCGCGATGCCAGAACCTGGAGCGAACTCGGCAATGTTCAGCTGGAACTCGACCGCAAAGAAGAGGGTGCGGAGTCCTATCGCAAAGCGATCGCACTCGATCCGGATATGCCGGAAGCGCATAACGGCCTTGGAATTCTGATGGCACAGAACGGCAAGCCGGAGGCGGCGGAACCGGAGTTCCGGGAGGCGATCCGGATTGCGCCTTCATACGGCCAGGCACACGCGAATCTGGCCGAGTTGCTGGCGCTGAAAGGTTCGAATGCGGAGGCAGCACACGAATTCGATGCTTCCGTCCGGCTGAATTCCGGCGATGCTCTGGTCCGTTTGAACTACGGGCTCATGCTGAACGGCATGCGGCAATTCGATCAGGCACTGGTGCAGATTGAAGCGGCTGTCCGCATCAATGCCGACCTGCCTCAGGCGCGCGATCTGCTGGGTAATCTGTATGAGCGGGCCAACCGCTTACCGGAGGCACTGGAACAGTACAAAGCCGCCGTCCGGCTCGACCCATCGCTGAGCAATGCGCAGCTGGACCTGGGCGCGGTTCTGTCCAGGAGCGGAGACCGCGACGGAGCCATCGAGCACCTCCGCAAGGCCGCCACTGGCTCCGACCCCGGTGTTCGAAACCTCGCCGCACGGCTGCTCCAAGACCTGGGCGTGTCCCCATGACTATCGATTACAATAAGCGGCAATGGCCATTCACGCACGGGGCACCTTTGAAGTGAAGATTATCCCGCAGTCGCCCGATGAGAGACCGGAAGCCGCGGCAATAGGCCGGATGCTGATCGATAAGCAGTTCCACGGAGACCTCGAAGCCTCCAGTCAGGGCCAAATGCTGGCTTTTCGTTCAGATGTGAAAGGGTCAGCAGGCTACGTGGCGATGGAGCGCGTGCGCGGTTTGCTCAATGGCCGGACCGGAACCTTCGTCCTGCAACATACCGGTGCAATGGCTCGCGGCGAACAGCAACTCAGCGTAACGGTGGTTGCGGATTCCGGCACGGACGAACTTACCGGTCTGGCGGGCACCATGGCGATCATCATCACAGACGGTAAACACTCCTACGAATTCGGCTACACGCTCCCCGCACTTTAGTTTTCGCGCTTAGGCTCCGGATCTTCGCGTTCATACAGCTTTCTTAACTCCGCTGCACTCGGTGTGTTGCGAACCATATCTTCGGCGTCATGCGCGAACTTTCGCATCGTCTCAAGCAATTCCCACTCCCTGCCGACAGTGGTGTACACATCCACTCCGGCAAGCAGCATGGCAAGGCATTCATCGCCACGATCGCGAACTTCGTCGCGGAGGCGTCGCAGACTGTCGAGAGACTCGGGGTGTGGTGGGGGGCAAGCCATAAGAGCTTTCAGTCGATAAGATACTGCGAGTTAATGGCGCGTTTCAACAGAGCTCTTAATCTCCCCGGTCTTGACAAACTCCGTGCCCTGTGGCAATTTATTTTACGGAAAGGTTCTTCGGGAGGGTCGGGAGCCAGTTGCCGGTACCGGCTGCAAGCCGCCTGTCGCGGCATAGTTCCTCCTCCCGTTGAAGCCAAATATCCCTAATCTTTGATTGCCTAAAAGGAGAATTGAGTAGCTTTATGTTGAACACTCTGTTTACCAACGATGTTCGGCAGACGGTAGATCAGTTCCGCCGTTCTGTCGATCAGATGTTCGAGAATTTCTACGGATATGATACGCAGCAGCAACCAGCCACCTCCCCAGGAAATAGGGGCCGCACCTGGAGCTTCAGCCCCATGCTGGAGTCCGTGTGGCAGGAGAATTATCTTCACCTGCGCGCGATCCTTCCTGGCGTAAACCAGAACGATGTTCAGGTCACGGTGCAGAACAACCAGCTGGTGATCGAAGGTGAACGGCGCATCCCCGAAAGCTTCACGAAAGATGGTGCTGCGAACAATGCCTTTACCCAATTGGCGTACGGCAGGTTCTACACCGCGCTGACCCTTCCTGCCGGCCTTGATGTGGAGCACGTGAACTGCATATTCAGAGACGGCATCCTCGACATTCAGATCCCGATCGCCGAAGCAAGCAAGCCAAAGCAGATCCGGATTCAGGCCGGGTCCACCGAGCAGTCAGGCGAACGCAAGACGATCAGCGCCTGAGTCGCGCCCATTCAATGAAGGAGCCGCCTGTCCCCGGGTGGCTCCTTCCGCTGTTGAGCCTGAATCGTCAGGAAGTACGCCGGATGGCTACCGGCGTGCCTGAGTCGGCCCAGGGAACATGAACGGGAGTGCTGCTAGCAGCCGTGCTCCTGGCAATGATAGAAATAAGCCTGGTACGCTTCCTGAGTTTCGGCTTTTTCGTGTTCGTATTCCTGCTTTGTTCTGGCAAGTCCTTCTACCTCGGTTGTGTTGCCTGCGAGCCGTGCATAGTGAACGGCAGCCACACTTAACTGATCGGTCCTGACCGAAAATATACCCAACAAATCCAGCTTGCGCCTGCAATAAGTTCCGGGGCCGGACAGCTTAATCCGCTGCACCTGTCTTTCTGCTCCAACGGGCGCAGATCCGGAATTAATTTGCACGGAATTAGCATTCACGGAATCTATATTACGCGTAATATATTTTATTAATCTAAGTAAACTTCGGACTAATAATCCTGTTGTGGACTATATAGTACGGTTTGGCTTGGATCTGCCGGGCTAAACTGTCGTCAATCGACTCACGAAGTATCCTGAAAGATCTCACAGAAATCGTTCAGGATGAAGATCGCGACCTACAACGTCAACTCAATCCGCAGAAGAATGCCGCTCGTCCTCAACTGGCTCCGGCAGCACGGCCCCGATGTCCTGTGCCTGCAGGAAACCAAAGTTACTGATGCCGATTTCCCTGCTGCAGAATTCAAAGCCGCCGGATATCATGCCAGTTTTCGGGGCATGAAGGCCTACAACGGTGTCGCAACCCTGACCCGATCCCAGCCTGAACGTGTTCTCCACGGGCTTTTTACCGGACCTGATAATGAGGATTTCCGCATCATTCAGACCGTAATCGATGGTATCCCGATTATCAACACCTACGTCCCGCAGGGCTATCAGATCACGTCCGAAAAGTACGCCGCAAAGCTGCTTTGGCTGAAGCGCCTGAGGCACTATTTCGACGAGCATCTGGATCCGAAGAAGCCGGCCCTCTGGCTGGGAGATCTGAACGTCGCGCCGGCGCCAATCGACGTCTATCACCCCGAGCGACGCGTCAACGACGTCGACTTTCACATCGATGCGCGAAATGCATATGCCGAAACGGCATCCTGGGGCTTTACCGACGTGTTCCGCAAACTGCATCCCACTCGCGTCCAGTACACATATTGGGATTACTTCCGGAAGGCGTTCGAGAACAACTGGGGATGGCGGATCGATCACATTCTGGCCACCGCGCCTCTTGCCGCAAAATGCCGGGCAGCCGAGGTGGATTTAGAGCCGCGAAGGGCGGAGGGAGCCTCGGATCACACGGTCTTGTGGGCAGACTTTGACCTCTGAGCCGAAGCACTAAGAGCTGAATTTTTCTTCACTGATGAGAAGTTTGCCGTGGCGCCGCACTGTACTTAAAGCGGGCGCATCCGCGCAGCTTCCATGCACGAATACGACATCGCCCTCAAGAGCCTGCTCATGCGCCCCGGCGATAGCCTTCTTCCCGCGATCACAGGTCTTCCCATTGAGCGCTGGCACAACGTCGAACTGTCCGAAGTGCGCAATCTGCGGGTCGATCCGCTCGGCGAAACGGCCTCCGGCGTTCTGGTTCATATTGAACTGCAGCGCGCCAACGATCCCGCCATGATCTGGCACATGGCCGAATACGCCTTTTCGATAAACCGCCAGTTCGGCCGCTGGCCCCCCAGTTCGTCCTCTGCGTCGGTCAGCCCCCGCTTCGGATGCCCTCGCGCCTCGCCATAGAATCTCTCACATTTGAGTGCCGTATGGTGGATATCCGGGAATTTGACGCGGAACCGTTCGTCGCCAGCCCGCGTCTTGGAGACAACATCCTCGCAGTTTTGGCCAGGTTCACCGACGCGCGCGACGCGGTGAAGCGGATACTCGAACACATCGCCCAATACGACCGGGTCCGGCGAAGCTTAGCCATGCAGGAGTTGACGATCCTCGCGGGATTGAGGAAACTGGGTACAGTAATCAGGCAGGAGGCTTGCTGGTGAGCTGATGCTGAGAAAGCTTGCCGGTCTGCGGATCGATCGCATAAAGAGCACTCGGATTGGCCGGGGAATCGGCCGTCGAATATACGATCATTCTCAGCGGATCGTAAGCCACTGTCCGCATATGCCCGAGCGGCAGTTGCACGTGATACTGAGTTATCGCTCCCGTCTGCGGCTCAAGAGAGACCAGCCACCCATCGCCACTGATCGTAAGAAGCGTGTCGTTACTCTGTACAGCGGTGTTCTGCGCGGCAGTGTCCCGGGCGCACAGCGACATAGACAGAAGAAAGCAGACTGAGCAACGGGTCTGCACAAGCACCGGTCGAAGTTTAACACCGCTGCCTTAAGGCCGTCCGTCTCGACAATCACGCTTCAGACAGGGTACGTGTACAATTGCACCCGAGAGTCCCCTACACTGTAAATCCCGCATCGTTCGAGGTCCGCCCGCTCGACCTGCCGTGCGCATGTACCGTATGGTGAATCGGGAGAAGGGCAGTTACGAAGCTGACGTGAACTTTGAAAAATCCCAGCGAATCCGCTTGTGTGGTCGCCACTTCCTGTCCTCCCTCGAGAATGTCGATAGTCTCCGATGGGAGGAATCCACTTCCGAATATACGCATGCCCGCTATACCTCCGAAGCCTGGTTGGTCGGGATCTATCCCGACACCGCAAGTCGCTGCTGCCGGTTGAGAGGGACCCGAGGGACTTGAGGGAGGCTTGGACGGGGGTGTGGGGGGAGGATTTGACGGAGAGTGTGAGGGAGGCGCGTTCGCCACGGCAACAGCCCGAACAACAGCGTTGACAGGGATCGCTCCCAGAACCTTGATAAGTGACCGCACCGTAACAAAAAAGCCGCCGTTACCCAGCGGATGTTCGCCTGCGAGGGCTTGATTAATGAGGGGTAGTCCTGTGAACGACCCTGGAATAAAGATTGTGGTGGAATGGCCCAAGGCTGTGTTTAGCGGTTCGACCGCAGCCCGTACGGATACGCTCATAACTAAGGCCTCGGCCCGATCGTGGCTATATGAGCCCGCAGATCCGCTATCTCACCTCTCAACTCCTTGATAATATCGGCGAGTTTGACTGTTTCAGCGGGCGGATGGCCTCCCGTCAACAGAATTGCATCTTCGTGCGTAATCCTGAATTGAAGATCTCCCGTCACATCCAGCGCCCGGACGCCGCTGATAGTCACGCCGCCTGGATAGTCATTGCCAAAATTGAATGTGAGGCCGTCGTTCTGGTCGTGAACCAGTGCTCGTCGAAACCTCGGTCCGTTGGGCTTGCGCCGCGAAGGAGAATCCAGCAGGAAATCATGCCCCTGGACGTTCAGATTGTCACAAAGAACAGTTATTTGTTCGGAATTGTCAAATACGATGTCAGACACGCTTGCTCCTCTTAGAGTCTGTCACTCTGCCTGGGTAGTGCGGTGAAGGCTGAAGAAGTTACATCAGCAGGCGGCCATTTGCGCAGACGAACTCGAAAGCCCGACCATTACCGGGCTATTTCCCAGAACGGGCCGATCCCGGCGAAAATCACAATGGTCCGATGAGTTCCTATCGACACTCCCCACTGCCGGACAATTCCGACTCTTCGCCCGGAACGGTGCGAGGTGGTCGTATTGCTGTCAGGATCCTGGAAAGAACCGTAGTCGTTCACGGAAACGCGAATCAGATGAGACCGGGATTCCAGCCGGACGTCGTAGCCAGCCAGAGCGTGACTCCTGCCCGATGCTTCGAAAGCACCTGTGTAGGAGCCAGTCTGCCGCCAGAACTGATAACCTGCCCGCACCCTGCTCTCGTGCAGAAAGCCCAGGTCGTGATCAACATACAGAGAAAGTGCGGGACCCCAGCCCGGTGAGTACAGATACTTGTTGAGGATTTGGTTTTGAAGATTCACCTGCGAGAACGGCGTTACGACTCCGGCTGGAATCACTGGCCGCTTCCTCGAGTTCAATCCGCCGCCTGTTAAGCTGGCGCCCAGGGTAATCCTGCGCAGCGCGCCTGGAAGCGTCACCGCTCCGCCGAAAGAAAGCATCACACCCGGGGCGCCCGCCGTACCGCGATACCGCAATTGCTGGCCGTCCGGCAGGCTCACGCGAGTGTCATACGAATAGCCGGCCCACCCCAGAACGTCAATGCCCACAAGGACAGCCAGCTGGAGCCCTCGGGCGCTGGGTTCTTTGGACGGCTTTACCGGCACAGGAGATTTTTGATCTGTAGCAGGGCGCGGCTGATCCAATGCATCTGCTTCCACCTCCGATTCCGGGCCCTCCGGCAAATTCGCCGCCGAGGCCGGCCCGAGATTCAGGCAGAGCGCCATGAGCACCAAGTCCGCCACTTTCTTCGTGGAATTCCTAGACAACTCGTCGCAACTATAGCACCTGTGCTGCCGGGCATGGCGCCTGCGCGGAACGCTTGACATCGGGCCGGCGCAAGCCTATAACCCAACGTAGGTGGGAGGTGCGATGCTGGGCTCCTTACCGGGCAGCGCTGGAGCTCACGGCATGCGCTCCCTGACGGTCACCACGCGGAAACGGCTCACGGATTCGTCACCAAACGGTGCATCGCGCCGTTTTTGCTGCTGGGTGTGGCTTCTCACGGCAATCCTTCTGCCTTCTGTTTCCGTAAGAGCTCAGACGTCGTCCCGGCAGGCGCAGAGCTGTGGTTGCCAGGATGGAAGAAGATTCTCGACCGGCGCATCACTTTTCGGAAAGAACAGCGCCAGGGTCCTCGTCACAGGGTTCCGACCGCAACCTCCCGCGAGTGCTTCAGCAGGGCAGTTGACCCAATGTACGGAGCTTCTGGTTCTTGGCCAGGTTATCCGGCTCCTGAACACGCCTGATGGGCGTCCGTTTCTCAAACGGGAAAGCCTCAAGCGCGGAGTCATACACAATGTCTGTGACACAAAGATCCACTTCGTCGAAGCAAAGAAATCTTATAACTTCTTCGACGATGATGGAAGCGCGTTGACATTGACTGGAAACGATGCGGAGCCAGCCTCGACGTCCGGTGATGCGAACAGTGCGACCGGTTCTCTGCCGGAGGAGTCTTCGGAAGTCGAACTGGACGAAAATCTGACGGGCCGGGACCTGCTTCAACTCATTCCACGAAAGGGTCTCGGAGAGCCCCTGGATGATCCGGATCATTTCGCGTTTGATGAAGAAGATCTCAAAGAGGGAGCCTATCTGGTTTGTACGCGCCGGTCGCGGGTTCCACTGGCCACCGATGCCGGCTCACCGGCAGTGACTGTAGTTGCGGGAACGTTTGGGAAGGTCGAGAAGCAGTCGGGATTTCGCTCTGAGCCGCTGTGGATCGTTGAAGTGCTTCCCGACTCCGCGCCACAACCGTTCTGGCGGTCGCTGATTTCGCTTCCCCGAATGTATGCGGGGCCGCGCGAGCCCATGCTTCCGCGAAAAGTAATCCTCGCCTCGAGCAGGGTGCTGGAGATCAATCATTTGCTTGACCGGTCAGGAGTCGAATGGACTCGCTTTGGAGACCAGTCGGAGCAGACCGGCGATGAGGAAGAACAGGGCACGCATCGGCTGCCGGAGATCTATGCCCCGCCTCAATTACCGCTGGAGGAAAACGTAGCAACGGCGCAAACCAGTCGGGTATTTACGGCGATACGGAAGACGACCCATGGGGTCAGCCTCGTTCCAAAGAATCCGGAGATGCTTGCCCGGCGCGGCACGCTCGTATTGGAGGAACGAACTTCTTCTGGCCAACCCGGCAATGTTGTGCCCGATCTTCTGCGGCGGCAGTGTTTCGTCGGACTGGACGGCCTTGGGAATTCACAGTCGGCCACGCCGGAGCTTGTAGTCGCCGGTGTCGATGTGAAGGTATTTCGTCCGAAGGACCATTCGCAGGTTCCCCCGGGTTACTACGCAATCGACCTTGAACTGCAGCTTCGACCCAATTTCAGTGAGAGGGAAGTGCCCCTTGTGTGCCGATTCCCCTCGGTTTCCATCGATCTCACTCTGCTGGACATGGCCGAACGAATTCTTTCCAGCCATTTCGAAATTCAACGTGCGAGGGCGGGCTCATGGCCAAAGAACTGATGAGAAGAAGCCGAATTGTGGCCGCAGTCATTATGGGCATTGCGGTTGCCGGAGGACTCCCGGCAACCGCCCAAATAGTTGCCGATGACGGGCTCCACTGCACCTGCACGGATGGCCGGAACGTCCAGGCCGGCGTGGTTAGCTACAACCAGAACAGCGATCGCGAAACGATTGCCCGGATCGAGCCGGGCAGTCCCGCGGGCCAATGCAGAGCCCTGTGGATCGGGAGCACGGAGATTCGCCCGGTAGGCACTCCATATGATTTCCATCTCGAGCGCACGGCGATGCGGGAAAGACGGATCTACGGATGCGACTATCCGACCGAGCGTTTTTCAAAACGGACGAAGACGTATCAGTTCGCATTCGATGTGGATTCTGTACCAATTCGCGAGACAGGCATCCTTCCCGCGCCCGGATCGCCCCGAATCCCGGACATAGACCCGAAAGCGAAATCAAACGCCAATCTATGGAAGTCGATCGCGGAAATCCCGGCCGACGCCAATGCAAACCGGAAACACCCTTCGGAAATCGATTCGACCCGGGCCTTCAATCGAACGTCGTGGATCCTCGCCCGCGCTGACATCACGGCCCATTACGTAGGAGTAGTGAAGGATTCCTATCAGAGTGAAAGGCTGATACCGCTGAAGAAAACGAGAGCGGTCAAGGCCGGCCAGTTGGGCCAGATTGAAGCTATAGGCGCCGGCCGTGCGATTGTTCGCTTCTATGAGGGAAGCAGAGCCGGAGAGGGAAGCAGAATCGGGAAATTTACCGAAGCTGCGAATGCGTTCAGGCGCTGGTATGACAGGTCCGGCGGCCCGTACCGGGAGACGAAGGACGTTCTGTATACGCCGCTGGGAGCGTCGATTCTCGAAGTGTCTCTGGACGACATTATCGAGGTGAATGATTATCTGGATCAGAAACAAGGTGACCGGACATAATTGCGCAGCAGCAGAGGAGTTGAGCTGATGAAGCAGAAAATCGAGTGCACGAGCGGCAGGACCGCCCCGCGGGCTGTCGTGCTTTGGGCGGCTGTGATCGCGGCTACTGCTGTTACTCTCCTGTCACAGTCAACGGTTTTCAAATCCGACGTGCGGGAGGTCTCGGTGGTTTTCCGTGTCGTCGACAAGGATAACCAGCCAGTTTCGGGAATCACGCCGGCGGACATCCAGATTGATGATCAGGGGATCTCCCGCACCGTCACAAGCTTCCGTGCCAATGTGGGGAACGCGCAGGTCGTGATTCTTACCGACCTCAGCGGCAGCATGGGTGCGGTTCTGGAACCTCTGCAGGGTGCGCTTTTCACTTTCGCTGATATCGTCTCCAAAGACTTCAATCACGAGCCGGGCGATATTCTGCTCAGCCTGGTTCCCTTTGGCGATACAGCCACGGTGCTCATCGATCGAACGTCGAATCCTATGGAGTTTAAGGACGCTGTGCGACGTCTGCGCCCGAGCGGACGCACCGCTCTGGTCGATTCCATCATGGCGACTTTGCTGAACGCCTTCGGCAGCAAAGACGTCTCCAGCCCGCCTAAGCCAACCGCGTCTTCCGGTCAGGCGTCTTCCGGTCAGGCGTCGTCCAGTCAGGC
>JAUZEU010000199.1 GCA_030838885.1 Bryobacterales bacterium
ATTGACACTTTCAATCCCAAAACCAACGCATGGATTACAGTGCTGCGGGAACAGGCTCTGGCTCAGGCCAATGCTCTCGGGAAGGAACAGTCGTCCGGCCATTGGCGCGGTCCGCTCCACGGCATCCCGATTGGACTCAAGGATAATATCGACGCTGCCCGCGTACGCACGACAGCGGGCAGCAAGACGCTGGCGGGCAACGTGGCCACCGAAGACGCCGAGGTAACGCGGAGGCTGCGCGACGCCGGCGCGGTGCTCCTTGGCAAGTGCAACATGCACATCTTCGCTGCCGGCGCCACCTCTGCCGTGAGTTACTACGGCCCGGTGCGAAACCCCTGGAACCTTGAACTGATCGCGGGCGGGTCGTCGGGAGGTTCAGCGGCTGCCGTTGCCATGGACAACTGTTACGCGGCGCTGGGAACCGATACCGGAGGGTCGATACGCACTCCATCCGCAATGTGCGGAGTCACCGGTCTCAAAGCGACATATGGCCGGGTCAGCATTCGCGGAATTGTGCCGCTGACATGGTCGCGCGATCACTGCGGTCCCATCGCCCGGACCGTGGAAGACACGGCCACTGTGCTGAAAATAATCGCGGGTTACGACCGCCTCGATCTTCAGTCCGTAGATAACCCAGTGGTGGACCATGCGGCTGGTATCGGCGCACCGGTAGCGCAATTCCGCCTCGGCATTTCGCCCCAGTTCTTCGACGGTCTCGATGCCGATGTAGCGCGCACCGTTGAAGAGGCGATTGCGTTGCTCTCAAGGATGACGAAAGGATCGAAGGAGATCGAATTGCCATCACTCCTTGGCACCGGCGCGAGCAGTGAGGGCGGCGTTTACCGCGAAGGCCTGGGAAGCGGTTTTGTACGCGCTGAATGGGACACTGCCGACGCAGTTGGCGTCGGAGCAGGCGCCGCCGCCGGAGGCTCTGGAGCGGTAGCGGGAGGCGGGCGGGTCTCGTCCCGCGCCGTCGATTACATCCAGGAATGGCGTGCGCTGCGCCGCTTGCGCCGCAGGGTAGACGATGAGGTCTTCCGCAAACAGGAGGCTGACCTGATCGTCACCCCCACTATTCGCGAATTGCCATGGACGATCGAAGAAGAGCTCACGCGCGCTGCCAGCACCCGCGCGCGTAATCCCAAGCCGGGAAACACGCGCGCGCTGGACGATTACGGATTGCCCACCATCTCCGTGCCCTGCGGATTTTCCAAGAGCGGCTTGCCGATCGGCCTGCAGATCAGCGGGGCGAACTGGCGGGAAACGGACGTCCTGGCTCTGGCGCACGCATATCAGCGCGCGACGGACTGGCATACCCGCCGTCCGCTTTTGACGCCGGATGCGAAGGTGCCTGTCTTGTCCAAAACGGCGTCCGCCCAAACGGGCGAAGCGGTCACGCGTTAGCGTAACGAGGTGCTTGCAAACCCCGTAAGGGAGTCTCAGGCCACCATTATTCGCTTACTCCCAGCGTCACCCGGCAGAGCCCGCTCCAGTCTTGCGTGTGACCGGTGGCACAGGCATGTCCGGCATCAGTTTCGGCCTGCGAGTGTGCCACTGAGTGGCTTTTTCATAGGCGTTGGCGAGAGCGAGGACTTTCCCCTCCGAAAAGCGCGGACCTACGATCATGAGCCCCACTGGTAAACCGCTCGCGGAGAACCCGCATGGAATCGAAACCGCAGGAATGCCAAAGGTATTGAACGGGACGCAATTTGAGGTTTCAGAGGGCTCACTTCCTGTCCCGACATTTTCCTCGCGCGCCAGCGCGTCGTTGATGGTACCGGGCAGAACACGCATTGTTGGCAAGGCGACCAGGTCGTAATTCACAAACGAATCGTCAATGGTCTTGCGCAATCGTTGTAACTCCCACTGGGCGTTGATATAGTCCACAACCCGGGCAGAACAGTTCTCGGACGCAACGTCATTCAGCCTCTTATGAACAGATTCGATGGTGCGTCGTTGGTTCAGGGAGTAACTGCCCGACTTCCGTTGGTACCACTCCCAGTGGAAAGCTTCTATTTCGCCGTCAAAATACGCCCGCGAATACTTCCCTGGAGGCGGCAGGTGCATGTCCTTTACGCTCCTGGTCAGCTTGCCCAGGACGGTGATCGCCTCCTCCATGGCTTTCCCCGTTTCATCGTCCAGAAAATCGAAAAATGGCGCCCGCGGTATCCCCAGACGAATCACATTGACCGGCTGCTTCAATGCCGCGACATAGTCCTCTTTCGGGTGTTCCACACTGGCGACATCGTACTTGTCGTATCCCACCATGGCGTTCAGGAGCATAGCGTTGTCTTCGACCGTCTTTGTCATCGGGCCACAATGGTCGAGGGAGTAAGTGCGGGGGATGATTCCCCGGATCGATACAAGACCATAAGTGGGCTTGAGCCCAACAATGCCGCAATAAGAAGCCGGCATGCGGACCGAGCCGCCCGTATCGGTCCCGAGCGCGCCGATGGTCATATCAGAGATCAGTGCAGCCGCTGAACCACCAGACGATCCCGCTGATATACGATCCAGGGCCCACGGATTTCGCACGGGCCGGAAATACGTTGACACCGAGGTCGATCCCATTGCAAATTCCTGCAGGTTAGCTTTGGCAAGGATAATTGCGCCCGCCTGTTTTAATCGCCTGACGACTTCGGCGTCCTCATCCGGGTATCGATCTTCGAAGACAGCGCTGCCTCCGGTGGTACGGGTTCCGGCAGTGTCGATGTTGTCCTTCAGCGCGATGGGGACACCATGCAGGGGGCTCCGAAACTTGCCCGCTTTGGCTTCGGCGTCCAGCTGCACTGCCTGCGCCAGAGCCTCATCGTGCATGAGCGTGATATAGGCGTTGACTTTTGAATTGTAAACTCCGGACCGCTGGATACAAGCCTCAGTCAGTTGCGTACAGGTAATTTCACGGGCATGTATCTTCTTCGATGCCTCTGCCATCGTAAGCTTTGCCAGTGCGTCGGACTCTGGCGACCCCGCCGCGAAGACGGATGATCTGTTCGCCGCGGCGAGGACGGCCGCACCTGCTGCGGTCCTCATAAAATCGCGCCTGTGAATCTCACCTGCTGAGGGGGCGTCAGGTTCCGCTGACTTCAGGGGTTGTGCCATAGTCTTGAGCTCCTTTTAGATAAAAAACTTAGATGAGAAAGCTGCTACGCCAGGTCAGAATACTTCAGACTCCATTCCGTGGCGCTTTTGATAAGCGCCTGCGAGCGCAAGTATTTCGGCTTCGCCGCAGATCTTACCGGGGTCAAACGTGATGCTTGTGGGAATTTCCTCTGGCATTAAACCCGCTCATGACGATAATGCCAAGGACGGAACCAGAGAACTCAACGGACGGGGTTTGACCGAGGTTACCGTAGGAATGCCTGAGTGTCAAGACAGCCATAGTTAGAGATACCTGGCGGCAAACTAATCTGTGAGATACGTCTGAAGCAGGACATGTGCTTTCTTTCGATGTCATCAATCCTGACGTAATGTTCAGAGTTTGAAGGCACGACGTTTCAGAACATCGCATCGATTTTTTTTCGCGCAGTCTGGTATGCTCGATTTGAATCCCCACGTTGTCGTTCGCCCCGTTCAGAGGTGCGCGGACTTGCCCGGAGCCCACGGCGCCCCCGGAAATTCAGTACCGCCGATTACGCGCGTTGCAGCCAAAGTTTGCATCAGCTGAGTTGTAAAACTCCGTACTAATTTATTAGCTCTGGAATTCCGGCCCGGGAGGCTGTATGTGTGGAAGTGCGAAATTCTTATCGATGTTGTATCTTGCCGTTTGCCTGAACGCCACGGCCGCAATTAAAGCAATCAAATTTGGAAAACTTTGGGATGGCCACCGGGTCATCGCGAACGCCGTTGTGATTGTCGAGGACGACAAGATTCGCAGCGTCGCCGCCAACGGCGCGATTCCGGCGGGAGTGGAGACCATCGACCTGAGCCGGTATACGGGCATTCCGGGGATGATCGACATGCACACGCACGTCACGTACTACTGGGGCGGCGAACCCGGTACGACACCGCGGCGTCAGGCGCCTCGCCATGTTGCCGTTACCGTCGTCCTCTCTCAGAAAAACGGAATGAAAGCACTGGAGGCGGGCGCCACTACGCTTCGCGATTTGAACGCCCAGGGTGGGGCCGATGTGGACCTGCGCGATCTCATCAACATGGGCGAACTGGTAGGTCCGCGTTTGTTTGTATCCACCGGAGGCCTGCACGGCTTGCCGAAGATTCCGGACATGAACGACAAGGTGGCGGAACAGATCAAACAAACCAAGGCGGTGATCGCAGCCGGCGCGGACTGGGTGAAAGTCTTCGGATCCAGCGGGGGCTTCGACAATGTAACTGGCGACCAGACCGTTAGCTATGAGGAGATGAAGGCAATCGTCGACACCGCTCACGCGGAGGGACATAAAGTCGCGATCCACTCGTACGGTCCGGCCGGCGCGCGCGATGCCATTCGGGCAGGTTGCGACACGCTGGAACACGCGACCGATATGGACGATGCCACCATTGCGGAACTGGTCCGTAAAAAGATCTTCTACGTTCCCACGATCGATCACAATCAGTACTATGTCGAGAATGCCAACGAAGTCTACAAGTTCCCGGCCGGAGCGAAGGAGAACCTGAACGATTACATCAGACGGAACTACGCTACGGCGCAGAAGGCATACAAGGCCGGTGCCCGGATGCTGGTCGGTTCCGACGCAGTCTACAACGGGTTCGGCCTGAACATGCGAGAACTCACCTGGTTCGTAAAGATGGGGATGACCCCCGAACAGGCGATGCAAACCGCGACGGTTCTTCCGGCGGAAGCGCTCGGCATGGAGAAAAGCCTCGGCTCCGTCGCTCCCGGCTACTTTGCCGATATCGTGGCGGTGCAGGGCGATCCGCTCGCCGACGTCCAGGTCGCGATCAAAAACGTGCGCTGGGTAATGAAGGGCGGCTCTGTTGTCGTGGACAAGACGCGGACTGCCGGCGTTCGCCATGACTGACGAACTGCCGGGTGGGTACCCGCGCATGCGGGAAGGATGAAAATTGGAGGCGGACCTGTCCGCATGCATTTTTTTCGCCCGTCCTTTCTCAGATTTCTCGCCTCCTTATTGGCTGCCGGACTTCTTCTCACCGCAGCCGCGTCGCGCCGGTTCGTTTTCGAAGACATCACTGCGACAACCGGAATCCGCTTTTCCAACGAGAACGGCGCCAGCGCTGAAAAAATCATGATTGAGACGATGGGCTCGGGCGTGGGCGTCCTGGATTACGACCATGACGGCCGTCCTGATCTTGTCTTCGTGAATGGCGGCGGCCGGCCCGGCTCAGCTGAGGCCGGTCACGACCGTCTCGCGCTGTACCGCAATCAGGGAAACAACAAATTC
>JAUZEU010000203.1 GCA_030838885.1 Bryobacterales bacterium
ACATTGTGAGTTGCCCACGCGGAGAGGACCACGATGCCTGCAGGCTGCATCAGTTCCTCGCCGTGCTCGTCCATGTATGTGACGCCTGTTGCCTTACCATCGCGATTGATGATGCGACGCACGCAGGCATTATTACGAATACTGAAGTTCTTCCGCCGCCGCAGAATCGGCACCAAAACATTGGTTGGCTGAGCGCGCGCGCCGATCATGCATGCATAGCCGGAGCAGAACCCGCAGTATACGCAGCCGGGGCGTGAAATGCCGTCCGGATTCGTGTAATCCGTGCTCATGTTCGCGGTGGGCTGCGGATAAGGATGCATGCCGAGTTCAACCGCGGCCTTGTAGAACATCTCGCCTGCCCATGTCTTCTTGCCTGGGGGCGTCGGGTACTCGTGGGAGCGCCAGCCTTCGAAGATATTACCGCCCTGGGCAATTTTGCCTCGTATATTTCCGGCCTTGCCGCTAATGCCCATCAGTTGCTCGGCGCGCCAAAAATCGTTTTCAATCTCGTCCCACGTGAAGCCCCAGTCTTCTACAAGCAGATCATCAGCCAGCTTGCCGTGCTTTTCGCGCAGGTGCGACTTGAGGGTGAACAACTCCGGAAGATAGCGATCCGCATTACCTCCCCAGTGCTCACCAGCTCCGCCCGTACCTGTTCCCGGTTTGAACGACCCGTACTGCCGAATTGGCGCGGCGCGATCCTTCATGGAATGCCGGTGCGTCACGGTCAGCAGCGCCGGATTATGCATCATCTTGTTCCGGACGCTGTAATCCAGCTCATCCATATCCACGGCGTAATCGGACGGCTTACGTGCCGCTCCGCGCTCGAGGACAACAATCTCCAGGCCTGTTCGCGTGGCAAGTTCCTTCGCCATCAGCAGCCCGCTCCAGCCGCCGCCCACGATGGCAACATCGACGGGTTTCAGAGTCCTCATTACTGGCAAATATTATCACGTGAAAAGTAGCACGCTGCTTCGTATGATTGTTTCTCTCGCTACGTGCAAAGGCATTGCAGTGCGATAGAATCTGCCCTGGATGTCCTGCCGGCGAATTCTTATGACGCGTCTTCTGCCTCATTACTACTGAGCGCCTGCGCCGCATTCGCCGGGCCCGCTAACTTCGGTCCCGATTTCCGCTTGATTGGTCCCGACTGGCAACTGCCGGGCGGAACAGAGGCGATGCTGGATTTCTTACATTGAGGCGAAAGGAGGACCATGAACTCACGAACCAGTCCCGCCAATCCGCGGTCAACCGCCCGGCGCTCCTTCTTAAAGCAGGCAACGCTCGCCGGCGTCGCCTCGTCGGTTGCTGCCGAAACAGCGTGGCCCCGCAATGGCGCAGACCATGAAGGGAATTCCCGCGCGCGCGAGGCCCTCGCGTTGCGGCAGCAATTGGCGCAAGCCGAATTCGGCCTCGCGGTTCCCTCGCATCCGGTCAACGGTGACGACGAGGCCTACCCGGGCCGCATCGGCAGCTTTTCGAAGGGGCTGCCACACAACAACATCGGCGAGGTCGATCCGGTCGCCTATCAAACCCTGCTCACCGCCCTGAACTCGGGATCGCACACAAGTTTCGAAAAGATCACTCTTGGCCTCGGCCGCAAGCTCACCAATCCGCAGGCCGGCCTCGCATTCGAGTTGGAAGGTGCCGACTCACACGCACTTGCCATGCGCGCCGCCCCGGCTTTTGCCAGCGCTGAAGAGGCGGCCGAAATGGCTGAACTTTATTGGATGGCGTTCCTGCGTGACGTGCCTTTCCGTCAATATTCCACGGACTCCACCGCTGCCCGCGCCGCCGCTGACCTTTCCAGCATGTCGGACTTCCGTGGCCCAAAAGAAAATCATCGCGTCACCCCAGCGACGCTGTTCCGGGATCTTTCGCCCGGTTGTCTCACCGGACCCTACATCTCCCAGTTCTTCTGGCAAGTCGCACCCTTTGGTGCTGAGGTGCTCGATCGCCGCATGCGTACCTGCGTCGCTGGCGCCGACTATCTAACCACTACCGGAGAGTGGCTCGATGTCCAACGCGGTGCGACGGTGTTCCGTACGGCTCGTTATGACGATACCCGCCGCTACCTTCGCAACTCCCGCGATCTCGCCGAATGGGTTCATATTGACGTCCTCTTCCAAGCCTATTTCACCGCCCTGCTCTGCCTGCTCAGCACCGGCGCTCCCCCGGACCAGGGGAATCCATACGTCCTCTCGCGCACTCAAAGCGCCTTCGGCACGTTCGGCGATCCCTACATAGCGAGCCTGCTCTGCGCTGTTGCCAGGCCCGCTCTCAAGGCCGTCTGGTATCAAAAGTGGTTTGTCCATCGGCGTCTCCGGCCGGAGGCCTTCGGCGGGCGTGTCCATTACCACAGCACGGGCGCTGCAAGCTATCCACTCCACGTGGACATTCTTAACTCCAGAGCCCTCACCGAAGTTTTCCGAAAGCAGGGCACCTACCTGTTGCCGATTGCGTTTCCGGAGGGTAGCCCCACACACCCCGCCTACGGCTCCGGCCACGCCACCGTCGCAGGCGCATGCAGCACCATCCTGAAGGCCTTTTTTGACGAGTCCTGGGTTCTCCCGAATCCGGTCGAAGCCTCCGATGACGGCCTGTCGCTCTTGCCTTATCAGGGTTCCCCACTCACGGTTGGTGGCGAACTCAACAAGCTCGCGGCCAATGTCGCTCATGGCCGAAACATGGCCGGAGTTCACTGGCGCACCGATGCGACTGAAGGCATGCGCCTCGGTGAAGAGATCGCCCTCAGCTACCTGCGCGAAGAACATGCCTCCTTCAACGAAGATTTTAAGGGCTTATCAATCACTCGATTCGACGGTACCAACATCACCGTCTAGTGGCGGACAGGACCGACCTGGCCAACGGGAAATTGATGCGAAAGGAATGCAGCCGAGGCTAAGTTGTTGAACGATGGAGCGGGCGACGAGAATCGAACTCGTATAGGTAGCTTGGAAGGCTACTGCCCAACCTTTAGGCCACGCCCGCTCAACAACAACTCTTCTGAGATTGTAGCAATTCCCCTTAATCGTAACTGCCCTCCACAAACCATCTCCCGGAATCCGTCTCCCGATACAGCCGGTACAACCCCCCACCTTCGAGCGCCACATCCCACTCATCGCGGTTCCAGGCATCCTCCCGCCACCACTCCCCCGATGTCCGCCATGGCCCCTTGGCCATCACCACACGCCCGTTCACGGTCGGTGACGCCACCCGCACCGGCTGCTGATTCACCACCAGAATCTGCGCAGAACGCGCCGGTCGGAACCGCCGCAAGCACAACCTGGGCAGGGCAGGGTACTCCGGTCTTTCCAGTACCGCTCCCGGCTTTTCCAGTACCGCTTCCTGGTGCGGTGCAAACCCCCGCATCACAAACGCATCCGGCCTGTGCGTATTCGAAATCTCCGGCGTCCCCACCCGATCCTGCCCCACCAGATGCTTCACCCGCGCCACCGTTAACTCCAGCTTCTCCGGCTCCGGCGCCGACGGCACAAACAAACCATGCTGCGTCCGCTGCGGCTTCACCGGCTCCGCCGCCAGATGAACCTTCACCACAGGAGCCGCAGGGGGCCGCCCGTTCAAATCCAGCTGCAGCATCCGCAGAAACGCCTTCTGGTCCAGCATCGGCACAGGCAGCCGTAGCGAAGTCTCATGCGGCAGCCCCGTCTCCAGCGTTAACCGCAGCCGGATCTCATTCGTCGCCATCGCCCGCCCCTCCAGCCGCCCGCAGACATCGCTCAGCAGCCTGCTCAGAATGAATGCCAAAGGTTCTAATAATTCAACCGGATACTCAAGCTCCATTTCCCCTTCGAACTCCAGCGGATCCACCAACTCCCGCAACTGCCGGTATCCATGCCCACACGCCAGCCGCTGTAATTCCACCCCCTCCTCACCAAGACGCGCCGCCACACCCAGCGGAGGCAGTTTTGCA
>JAUZEU010000215.1 GCA_030838885.1 Bryobacterales bacterium
CTCGATCCGTCAGAGGCAAAGGCGCGCATCATTGCTTCCCAAAAGGATGCAGCCTGGATCGGCGGACCCGGCGGCGGACAGGGATGGCTGGCCGACAACAAGACTTTCTACTACACCTCGGAAAGCGACGGCTTCAACCATTTATATGAGGTCCCGTTCGAGGGCGGGGAACCGAAGCAGTTGACGACTGGCAGGTTTGAGATTGAACGCGTTGTTCTGTCGCACGATAGGTCGACGTTCTATCTCACCACCAGCGAGGGCAGCTTCTATGAACACCACTTGTGGTCGATGAGTGTGAATGGCGGCCCGCGCACGCGAATCACGAAGTTGCCTGGCAACCATGCGCCGCAACTCTCTCCGGACGAGAAGTGGCTGGCCGATCTCTACTCCTACACCAACAAGCCGCCTGAAGTGTACGTGCAGCCGAATCAGCCCATGGCGATTGCGGCAAAAGTAACGACTTCGCCCGCCCCTGAATTCAATGACTACGCCTGGGGGGATACGCCGATTATTGAGATCCCGGCCGGGGATGGCGCAAAGCTTCCCGGACGTCTGTTCAAGCCGGCCACCTTCAGAAAGGGCGGACCCGCGGTTGTCTTCGTGCACGGTTCCGGCTACCTGCAGGACATTACTAAAGGATGGTCCACGGCTTACTACCACGAGTATCTGTTCCATCATTTTCTGATGGAGCATGGGTATGCCGTGGTGGAAGTCGACTACCGCGCTTCGAAGGGATATGGCCGCGACTGGCGCACGGCTATCTATCGCCATATGGGCGGCAAAGATCTGGATGATGAGGTGGATGCCGCCAAGTGGCTGGTCGCAACTCAAGGCGTGGATGCGAAGAGGATCGGCATCTACGGCGGAAGCTACGGAGGGTTTATCACGCTGATGGCGATGTTCACCCAGCCGGATGTGTTTGCAGCCGGCGCTGCGCTCCGCCCGGTCAGCGACTGGGCTTATTACAACCAGGGCTACAGCGGGAACATTCTGAATCAGCCGCAGGCCGACGCTGAAGCCTACAAACAGTCCTCGCCTATTTACTTCGCTAACGGTTTAAAGGGACACCTGCTGATCTGCCACGGGATGGTGGATACCAACGTACAGTTTGTGGATACTGTTCGTCTTGTGCAGAAGCTAATTGAACTGCGAAAAGAAAACTGGGATCTGGCCGTCTACCCGGTGGAGGATCACAGCTTCCGCGAACCCTCCAGCTGGGCAGACGAGTATAAGAGAATCTTTAAGCTGTTTGAGGAAAACCTGAAGAGCTCTTCAACCACTCACTAGTTTTTAGGTTCCGACACCCGCACAGCCCGGATGTCCACAGCCACAAAGAATATCTGGCCTGTCACCCGCGCCTTCACAGAAAGTGCTGCAGTATTTGCTGTCTTTGGCCGCCCTGCATTGACAGGACGGATGGGCACATTTTTCGCTGTCAGTTGCCATTGAAGTACCTCCGCCGGGTACATAGCGTTCAGCACTCCATCGTGCCCGTTCATACCCCGATTGGGGTCAAAGACCGATAATTTGCGCGTATGTCACTATGTCGATCAACAAAATAGACATTACGCTTGACTCTCATTCCGCAATCGTCCTATACTCGATCCAGATGGCAGTCATTCGAAACCCCGGTTCTTTGGCGCATCTCCGTTGTTGTTGAATCCCCCGCTGAAGTAGCTCCGCCCCGCAGCCATCACCAAGCAAAAAGGGAGTTGTTATGACGAGGCAGCCGCGGACCCCGCGCGTCCTTACGTTGGCATTACTCGCCGTTGCACCGTTGAGCGGGCAGGTCGCTGTAAGGAATCAGGGCTACGTGCCGTTTAGCGAGGAGCCGATTCACTATCGGTCCGATAACCTGAGCGATCCGGTAGCCAGGCTTCAGAAGCAGCTCGATACAGGCGAGGCCACCCTCGACTACGACGACCGCCATGGATACCTGAAGTCCGTTCTGGACAAGCTGCACGTTCCACTCAGTTCCCAGACGCTGGTGTTCTCAAAGACCAGCTTCCAATACAAAAAGATCTCCCCGGAAACGCCACGCGCTCTTTACTTTAATGACGATGTTTACGTCGGTCAGGTACACGACGGCAAGGTTATCGAATTCGTCTCGTTCGACCCCACGCAGGGAGCAATCTTCTACATCCTCGATGAAAAGAAGGCGGCGAAACCCGTCTTCCAGCGCGCTGAACTGGATTGCACGCAGTGCCATGTAGCGGCTGGAACGCGCGGGGTCCCCGGTGTTCTGCTGCGTTCCCTTACCCCGACCTCCACGGGCACGCAGGCGAGCCAGACATCTTCTTTCACTACAAGCCAGCAAAGCGCCTGGCGAGAGCGCTTCGGCGGATGGTATGTCACGGGGACACACGGCAACCAGACGCACATGGGAAATCTCGTCAGGCAGGGTGAGTCGGACCTGATCGACATCTCGAAACGGTTCGACGCTGCCAGCCTGTTAACCCCGCACAGCGACATCGTCGCCCAGCTTGTGCAGGCGCACCAGACGCAAACCCACAACCTCATCACGCTGACCAATTACCAGACCCGAATCGCTCTCTTCGCCGAAGCAGCGCGCAACAAAGCCGCCGGGAAGGATGCAGTCACTACTCCGCTCTCCAATACGGCCCGTCAGCAATACGAGACTCCGGCCGAGGAACTCGTTCGGAATTTGCTTTTTGCTAATGAAGCCCCTCTGGACGGGCCGGTGAAAGGGACGTCCGGTTATGCCGAAGAGGTCGCGGCACGCGGCCCCCGCGATTCGCACGGCCGGTCATTGCGCGATTTCGACCTGAACACCAGGATCTTCCGTTATCCCTGCAGCTACCTGATTTACTCCGAAGCCTTCGACGCTTTGCCGTCCGTGGCAAAGGAGTATATTTGCCGGCGGCTGCTGGACGTCTTAACCGGCCGCGAACAGGGTCCCGAGTACGCCCGTCTCAGCACGGAGGACAGGCGGGCGGTTCTCGAAATCCTGCTGGCCACGAAGCCGGATCTCCGCGACTTTTACCAGGCCGCATCCTCCAACAACCAAAGAACAAGCAACAGGCAATACACCGAAAGGAACCAAAAATGAGAG
>JAUZEU010000543.1 GCA_030838885.1 Bryobacterales bacterium
CCGCCCACAAAATATTGGTTTACCTTGCCTCCTGAGGCCTGAGGGGTGCCCGCGATTCCGCGATTAAACGTCTGTGCCGTTACAACAAGATTGGGCAGCAACGGGTTCTCGGTACCAATCGCAGCGAGTTCCGCTGCCTGGTTGCGGATCCCTGCAATCGCCACGTCCGGGCGCTTCTTCATCGCACTGGCCACCAGGTCCCGCACGGGCGGCAGATCATCCGTCGCAGGCACCTGCGGCTGATCCAGCGTTATTATCTGCGCAGCGTCTATCAACGGGTCTTCACTGCGCGTGAACATCTCCTTGAAGCGATTCTCCAGCTGCGCCAGCGTACTCTCAGCGATGCGCAGGTCCTGCTGCCTGCTGGCCAGTTCGGCTGCCGAGCGCGGAAGCTCAATTCGCGCCAGCGACCCGATCCGCACTCGCGCCTGCGTGTCCTCATCGAACTTTCGCGCGATATCCACTGCCGCCTGCCGAGCCTTCACGGTATTGCCCGCGCTCACCAGGTCCCAATACAAATTGCTCACGCTGGCCACCAGATCCACCACCTGCGAACGGAACGTCTCGGTGGAACCCTGAATGTCAAGCTTTGCAATCCGAATAGACCGGCCGTTCAGCTTCGTGCCAAATCCGCGCAGCAGGTTATGTCGCAGGAAGAGGTCGGCATGCGGTCCGTAAGCAGGGTTGAGCGCATCTGAAGGAGCGTTTTCCCGCAGGTATTGCCCGTAGTCGCGGATCTGAATGTAGCCGCCGCTCAACAGACCCTGCTGATAAGTGGTGTAGTAAGTGCGCTCGTTCTGCACCAGCGCATTTGTCTGGCTCAAAACCGTATTCGCCTGGGGCTCGGTCAGGTGCGAAAACGTCGTCACATTCTGAAGAATCGGATCCAGATTAGGTGTGACCTGGCCAATCTGCTGGATGGACGCGCCCCCGGCGTTCACCCCGCCGTTGCCGCCGTTATTGTTGCTCAGGCCAGCGCTGGCCGTACTGCCATTCACGCCGACGCCGTTGTTCACGCTCGAAACCTGCGCACTGGCGTTCGGAACGCCCCGCACCGGACCGCCCGCCTCCGCACGTTTCAACGACCACTCCGAAAGCAGAGGGCCGTACCGATTCACTTCCAGTCCGAGGTTGTTTTCGATCGCCAGCGCTATTGCGTCGTTCAGCGTCAGATAGAGCTTGCCCGCGCGCATCGCGGCAGCCAGACGACCCGAGTTCGCCACCCGTACCGGCGGCACTTCCGGAGCCCGATACGCACGAATCAGGCTCGGACCTGGCGGTGGCTGAATCGCGATTTGTTCCTGCTGAGCCACCAGCGGAAGTGCGCAGCAGAATGCGAATAGAGACGATCCGAACCCTCTCATCTCCTGCTGCCTCCAATCACTGACTCCGGCACAACCGATTCCCGCGCCACGCGCCCTGACACCGCCTCCGTCATGGTGATGTGATTCGCGTCGAGTGTTCTGCCCACCGCTTCATCGAAAGCGATCTTCGCATGGGTGTAATTCGCCATCGCCTGCACCTCCAGACTCTGATCGGTCGCCAGGTCCTTCTGCGCCTGAATCACCAGGGTGGCATCCGGAACCGCTCCATATTTGAAGCGGTTCTGCTCTGCCTCCAGGCTTTGTTCCGCCAGCGCGCGTGTGTTCACCGCAGTCTCATATCGGGCACGCGCCTGCTGCAACCCAATAACCGCATTTTTCACCTCCACACTTACCTGATTGAGTGCGCGCTTGAGTTGCAGTTCCGTCTGCCGCAGTTGCAGTTGGTCAGTCGCGTAATCCGCTTGCGCCGCGCGATTCCGGAACGGAATACTCAGTGAGAAACCCGCCGAATAGTTTGGAAAGTTGCGCCGTAAGAGCTGCGACGAAAGATTGCCATATCCGCCTATAAAGTAAGCGTCAGCTGCGCCGCAGCAGTTGTTGTACAGGGGATTCACTGCGCCGCTCAGACCGTTGTTGGTCAGTTCCGCAAACGCGCTCAGGCTGGGCAGCAACCCGTTTTGGTCGCCCCGGATCAGAATTCTGTTACTCTCCAGATTGATTCGGGTCTGCTCCAGTTCCGGCCGGTTCTCCACGGCTTCTTTGATCAGCTCCGGCGCGGGCTTCAGATCCTCGGTCTTCGGAACCTCAATATGATCGAGCGGAATAATGTGCGCTTCCTCGAGCCATGTGCTGTCAGATCCGCTGCGGCTTAGCGCATTCTTTAGAACGGTCTCCTGTTGCGACACATTGGTCTGAGCGATCAGTAAGTCTCCCTTCGCTGTCGACACCGCAGCCGCCGCGCGCGTCACCTCAATCGGCGCCAGGGCCCCCAGCTTCGCCTGATTCTGGTTGTCCTGATACAGCTTCTCCGCAGTGGTTACGGCGCGTTCGGTAATACGAAGACTCTCGTTGAAACTCACCAGATCCCAATACAGATTGAGCGCGGCGGAAACAGTCGTGATTACCTGCCGCTTCAACTGCAGCACGCTGACTTTCCGGTTATTCCTCGCCACCCGGATATCGCGACTATTCACGGCGACGCTGAACCCCTGCAGCAGATTCTGGTTAATCGTGAGGTCGATATAACCAGTAGTCGATGGATTGAGCAACGGCGTGGGGCTGTTGAGCTTGCTTCGATTGCTGAAATACGTAACCGATCCGCTGGTGCCCGTAACGAACTGCTGAGAATACTGGAAAACGTACTGGCGAAAGTCGTTCGTCAGGGCAGATGTCTGGTTGAGCAACGTGTTCGTCAGAGGTGTTGTCGAGTGACCCAGCCCGAAGCTGGCATAGAGGTTCGGATCGAGAACCGGCGGAATTGGCCCGATCTGCGAAACGATGCCTCCACCCGAACCAACCCCTGTACCGCCCGCCAGCCCGTTCGCGTTCACGCTCACGCCGGCCAGGCTCACACTTTGGGGACCGGCCAGCACAGCCGTATCGACATTGCGCAGGTAGCCGCCGCCCTCCGTTCGCCGCTGTACTTCTCTCGCCAGAAACGGACCATAGCGCTGAATGTCGATGTCCAAGTTGTTCTCCAGCACCAGTGAGATCACATCCTGCGCAGTCAGATACAGGTTGCCGCCACGAATCAGCAACTCAAGACGCGGCGAGTCGGAGAACCTGGCCGGCGAGACCATGCGCTTCTCAAGATGAAAGGGGCGGAGCAGCGGGCCAATAACCGGTGGCGGCGGTGGGGTCGTGATGGTAATTTCCGCTTGGCCGAGGGCTGCCGGACCGCAGACCGGGACCATTACCGCTGCCACTAAAAGAAGGCGTATACGCATGGGGCGAAGTTTGCAGGGTGCATGTGCCCAGCCAAATTGTGCCCGCGTTAAGTGCTTGACTAACTATACGATGCGGGCCGATTGCCCCGCGTCGCTGTGTTCACTTGCGGAAACAAAGTGTTCGATTCCGGGCGTTTTGCGGGCCGCTGTTACCGGCGTGGACAACAGCCTTCTACACTAAATGGATTGCAGGCAGTAAAACAAACCACGGTCTTCCCCATCCTGTTCGCCATCAGCTTCTGCCACCTGCTGAACGACATGAACCAGTCGCTGCTCGCGGCGATCTATCCAATTCTGAAATCCTCCTTTCACCTGAATTTCTCGCAAATCGGACTCATCACGCTCACGTTCCAGGTCACTGCTTCACTGCTGCAACCCGTAGTCGGAATCTATACGGATAAGCGTTCCACGCCTTACTCTCTGGCCGTCGGCATGGGTTTCACTCTGATGGGTTTGCTTTTTCTTTCAGTAGCGCCCGGCTATGCGGCGCTCCTCATGGCTGCGGCACTGGTCGGCATGGGGTCGTCAATCTTTCATCCGGAATCGTCCCGGGTGGCGCGCATGGCATCGGGTGGCAAGCACGGCCTTGCGCAATCCCTTTTTCAGGTGGGCGGTAACGCCGGTTCGGCATTGGGCCCGCTGCTGGCGGCCTTCATCGTGGTACCAAGGGGGCAGGGAAGCATCGCGTGGTTCTCACTCGCGGCGCTCCTTGCCATGGGAATCCTTATTAAGGTAGGGAACTGGTACAAAGCGCGTCAGGCGGAGCGTGTTAAACGAAAAGCGGGCGCCGGGGAACCGGATTCAGCGCTTCCTCCCCGCCAGGTAGCCTTCGCCATCTCCGTCCTGGTCGCTCTGATCTTCTCCAAATACTTCTATCTGGCCAGCCTATCCAGTTATTACACGTTTTATCTGATCAGCAAGTTCCACGTTCCTGTGCGCGACGCACAACTCTACCTCTTCCTTTTCCTCGGCGCGACAGCCGTCGGCACCTTCGCTGGCGGACCCGTGGGAGATCGGATCGGACGCAAATACGTCATCTGGGTCTCCATCCTCGGTGTTCTGCCCTTTACCCTGATGCTCCCGTACGCCAACCTTTTCTGGACCGCGGTACTAACCGTAATCATTGGGCTGACGATCGCGTCGGCGTTCTCGGCGATCCTGGTCTATGCGCAGGAACTCGTGCCGGGCCGGGTCGGCATGATCT
>JAUZEU010000253.1 GCA_030838885.1 Bryobacterales bacterium
TTACGTGCATGTGGTCCACACCCGCCAGCCTCCAGAGTTTCTGATATGCGATGTAGCTCATGCCGATTGCGGGGGACCGGCCATAAATACCCCAGCCATTCCGATGGCCGTGAATCGCCAGCCGCGAGTTCTGACGCAACGCAACCAATGCGGGCAGGCCGATGCTGTTAACGCTCACCATCACACACGTGCCACCGGCTGCCTCAACAGCATCATGGCGCGCCAGCATTTCGTCGATCTCGCCCGTAATATTCACTGCGTACATCAGCTGGCGGCCCAGTCGATCCGCATGGCGGTTCACCACACGCATCACAGCTTGCAGGCGTTGCGCAAAAGGGCAGTGTGGCCCGTCTGCCTGGAGTTCGTCATCTTTTACGAAATCGATGCTGCCTTCCGCCAACGAATCCACCATGGCCGCAGTAGCTTCCGGTGAGAGGCCCACGCTGGGTTTGATAATTGTTCCGACCAGCGGTCGTTCAAAAACTCCAGTCAGTTGTCTGGTTCCCGTCACACCGAACTGCGGTCCCTGGTAGCGGTTCAGAAATGCCGGAGGAAAGGTAAGATCCAGCAGTTTCAGCCCGGAGAATGGTTTCAGCTCAAAGAGATTACCGGCTACAGTGGCGACCACGTTCGGCAGCGACGCGCCCATGTTGGAAATCGGCCAGGATAGTTCCAATTCGGCGCGACGCCAGACATTCGCCGCCTTTGGTTGTCCTGCTCCGGGCAAAGACGGAGCATTAACAGACTCGAGTTCGTGAATGCGTTCTACCCTGGCTGCGTGTGCTTCGCGAAGCTCATCCGTCTCGCCCGCCACCCGAATAAATGTTCCCGTGGATTGCTCACCTGCCATGACCTGCGCGGCATAATCCAGGGGGAATGCGGTTTCGATCCGGTAGCGGGCAAACAGACGCTCTGACGGCAGGGTCATCGGCGGTCATGATAACACCCGGCTTACGTAACATCGCTCCTGCTCTTCTCGTCAACTCCCTTGCCCTCGCTGTCCCAGTGTCCATACGTCACAATAGGATCATTGATGAAACGTCTGCTCTACGCACTCGCATTTTTTTTGGCCTCTTTCGCACCACTGCAGGCGCAGGTGTCCGCCGCGATTACCGGCAGGGTTGAAGATGCCACTGGTGGACCTGTTGGCGCGGCTACCATCACGGTCAAAGGCCTTGAAACCGGCGCTGTCCGCGTAGTTACCTCCGCTGCAAACGGTACCTTTGAAGCTCTCTCCCTGCCGCTGGGACCTCAGGAAGTGAGAGTGGAAAAGCAGGGATTCAAAGCTGCCGTGCGAACCGGTATCAATCTCGCGGTTGGCCAGCAGGCGGTTCTCAACATCCGCCTTGACGTTGGTGAGATTGCACAGCAGGTAACAGTCTCTGAGGACGCTCCTCTCATCAATACGACAACTGCCTCGGTTTCAGGCGTGGTCGGCTCACGGGAGATCAAGGATCTGCCGCTCAACGGCCGGAGCTTCGATAATCTGCTCACCCTGAATCCGGGCACCATCAACTATGGCCTGAAGAGCCCGTCCACCAGCACCAGCAACGGCAATACGTTCGTGGTCGCAGGGAGACGGCCAGCTGACAACATTGTGCTGATGAACGGCATTGAATACACAGGCTCCAGCCAACTCGCTATTACTCCCGGCGGAGTGAGCGGTGAACTACTGGGAATCGACGCCGTGCGCGAGTTCAATGTACTCACGGATACCTACTCGGCCGAATACGGGAAGCGCTCCGGGGCGCAGGTAAGCGTGGTGACCCAGTCAGGCACGAACGCTGTCCACGGTTCTCTGTTTGAATTCCTGCGCAACAGTGCGTTAGACGCACGGAACTTCTTCGACCAGGGTTTTGTGCCGCCGTTTCGACGAAATCAGTTTGGCGGCGCGCTGGGCGGACCATTGAAGAGAGACAAGCTGTTTCTGTTCGGCAATTATGAAGGCTTCCGGCAATCTCTGGCGGTCAGCAACGTGAGTGTGGTGCCGGATGCGCAGGCGCGTCTCGGAATCATTGGCGGAACCAGGGTGGCCAATCTGAATCCCGCGATGCTGAAGTATATGGCCCTGTGGCCCGACCCGAACGGACCCACTTTGGGTGGCGGCACTGCACTTGCGTACAACAATCCACGGCAGAAGGTTCACGAAGACTTCGGTACCCTGCGCGCTGACTACGCTTTGAGCGATCACGATTCCATTTCCGGTGCCTATACGATCGACGACGGCAACAGCATCATCCCCCTGGCGGATCCCCTTTTTGGTTCTGCGCTGGGTCTGCGAAACCAGGTAGCAAGCGTAGAGGACGTGCATATTCTGTCGCCCCAGAGCATCAATACACTGCGGGTGGGCTTCTCCCGAGCAGCCTTCAACTATGATTCCTATCCCTTGACCAACTTTCCGGCGGACCTCGCGTTCGTGACGGGAGGCGGCCCAGGCGGTATCGTGATTGGCGGCGGAACCACCACTACGGGTGTTGCGGCGCTCACTTCCGCCGGCCCTAATAATGCCGCGAACGTATGGAATCGCCGCAACCTGTTCACTGTGTCCGAGGGGCTTCAGATGAATAAGGGCCGGCATCAGCTCAGCGCGGGTTTCTGGCTGCAACGCGTGCAGGATAACGAAAATACGGCCTCGCGCAGGTTAGGGCAAGCCAGCTTTGCGAACCTGCAAACGTTTCTGGCGGGAACAACAACATCGTTCCAGGTGGTGCCGTCTCCCACGGAACTCGGCTGGAGAAGCCTGTTCGGAGCGTGGTACGTGGAAGATACGATCAAGCTGCGGCCGAATCTGACGCTGCAACTTGGATTGCGCCATGAATTCACGACGGGATGGAACGAAGTTGCGGGTCGCGCAGCCAACTATGTGACCGATGCCAACGGCGTGCTGCAAACCGCGCCGCTGGTGGGCAACTCGGCGTTCACAAAGAACAATGCAACCAAGCTGTTCGGGCCGCGCGTGGCGCTCGCGTGGGATGTATTTGGCAATGGCAGGACTGCGGTTCGCGCGGGCTACGGTACGTACTACTCGCTCATCGACGATCTCAGCTTTCTCTTGAATTCCCTGCCGCCCTATAACGGAGCAGCATCGTACTCCAACGTTTCCCTGCCCTCCGTGATTCCGATCGCGCCCGGCGTGCAGCCCGCACCCTCGTGCGGGCCCGGCATACCGGCGGGTTGCACCACCTTCGCGCCTCAGGGCGTGCAGGCCGATGCGAAAACCCCGGCGGTGCAGGAGTGGAACTTCCGTATCGAACAGCAACTCACGCAGAACATGGCGTTGCGCATCGCCTATGTTGGATCGTTTGGCTATCACGGGTTTGTGAGTATCGATCCCAACACGGTGCCCGCACAGAACTGTGCCAATCCGGCGGGGTGCCAGTCCGGCGGTATCGGCACCGCGCGCGGCACTGTCGCGCAGGGTGCGCAGTACATTCCGGTTTCGCCGACACGCCCGAATCCTTATCTTGGCGCAGGTTTCTTCTGGTTCTCTGAGGGGAACAGCAGCTACAACTCACTGCAGGCGGATGTGACGCGCCGGCTGACGCGCGGCCTGCAGTTCCGTGGCAATTTCACGTGGTCGAAGAACCTGGATATCAATTCCGCGCTTACCGGGGCACAGGCGAACAATCAGGCGCAGATGGTGATGAACCGGAACGATCTGCGACGCGACTGGGGGCCATCCGCACTGAATGTGACCGCGCAATCAAGCATCTCGGCGCGTTACGAATTGCCCTTTAAAGGCAGGATTGCGGGTGGGTGGCAGGTCAACGGGATCGCGACCTTGCTCAGCGGTTTCCCGTTCACGCCGCAGATCGGCTCCAGCCGTTCCGGTGACGGCGATACGCGCAATCCGGACCGGCCTTCGGTGAATCCAGGGTTTAGCGGCCCTGTTATTCAGGGCAGCCCGAACCAGTGGTACAACCCGAATGCGTTCGTGCTGCCGACGGTGGGAACGTTCGGAAATCTGGGGCGCGGTGTTTTGACCGGCCCGAGCCTGACCAATCTTGACCTTTCGCTGTTCAGGACGTTCGCGGTTCGCGAGAGGCTAAATCTGCAATTCCGGTCGGAGTTCTTCAACGTGCTGAACCATGCAAATTTTGCGTCACCGAATCCGATTGTTTTTGCCAATGGCGTGATCAGTTCGTCGGCGGGGCTGATTACCAGCACAGTCACTACCTCGCGTCAGATCCAGTTTGGCCTTAAGCTGATTTTCTGAGTTGGCAAAACAGGAAGAGCGGGCGCTGCTTTATCCACACGGAATCCACTGGCCTACGCCCGCAAATGACTGAAAACTGAGGTTGAAAAAAGTTGAGGAAAGCGTCTGAAAAAGACGCCTTTCCGGGTTGACCGAGTCGGCTGTCTTACCCCATCATCGACTCAGTTCCAGGGTTTACGGAACGATGCGCTAATCGGGGGTAAGCAAGTTGAAAAACAAGCGGGCCTCCCGAAAGGCGGACTTTTCGTGAGCGAACCGGCTGAACGCTTTGATCCGGAGGGTCCTTGTGACCCGAAGGGGAGTGGAGGCCAGCAAGCTTACGGCGGCGCGAAAGTTAGCCTGTAAGGGCAAGGACTTCGCGCGGGAGTAACGAGGCAGGCCAGGAACGTTGACCTCGCAATGGTGGCGCAAGCGTCGTTGCGGGCGAGCGAAAGGCCGTTTCGAGTTCCCGGTGTGCGGGCTCGCCCGCAAATCGTACCGTAAACCCCGGGCGTTTTAGCTGTCTGCCCCTTCCGCTTTGCGCGGCCCTTCGGGCGCTGGCCGTTCCACTACATCTGCTGGAGCCGCATTCATATTTGCCCAGCGACTAAATGTGAAGACTTCCTTTCTTGGGCGAAAGCTCGCGAAATTCAGACGGCAGTATTCACACCGCCAACGGTTCGCGCCAAAGGTAACTTTCAGACCGGTCCAGAATGGCGGATCGAAGGTCTTGCCGGTCCATCGGTTCAGATCCATCCGGTCGCACCTGGGGCAGTGCGCGTATGGCAGGTCCGCGAAAGTCAGCGTGCTCGCGACAAAACGGGTTTTGCAGTCGCCGCAGCGGAGGGGAGAGATGAAGCGCCAGCGCCCTGACCTTTCGGCGGCGTTGCGGGGCTTTGACTCCCGCAGGAACCGACTACCACAGTTCGGGCATTGAACTGCCATACGACTAAGCCGGCACGCTGAGCGTTTTTCGCCGCGCGATGTCGTCTTTGAGGAAAGCACGGAAAGCGGGCGCTAGCCGCTCACGAACCCTGGTCACAGTTCCCGTTTCGCGGCCCGCGATCTCACGGACAGGAAGAAGATCCCGCGTGGTGGAAGTGATAAAGACTTCCTCGGCGCGGTATAAATCATCCGGAGTCAAACCACCCTCCAGAACGCGGATGCCATCCGTGGCAACAGCTTCCAGCAGAACCTGACGAGTGATGCCGGGCAGACAACCGTCGGCCAGCGGAGGGGTGAAAACCTCATTTCCAAACACGGCGAAGATATTGGCAGAGGTGCATTCGGCTACTCTGCCGTGCTGGTTGAGAAGAACGACCTCATCCAAGCCCTGCTGTTGCGCGCGCTCCGCCCATGTCAGATTTTGCGCCCAGGAGAGGATCTTGGCACCGGCGAATTCATTGCCGGCAAACCTCGCATCCGGCTGAATCCCAAGCCGGACAGAGTCGCCCCACTTCTTCGAATCGGCGGTAAGCGCAATTACGTCGATGGGCGTCTCTTTGGATTCCGCCCCTTCCCACATGCCGCCGCTGTTCCGAACCACAACAAGGCGCAGTGTGCAGTCGTTGCGTCCGTTTGCCTCGATCAGACGGAGCAAATCGTGCTCGACTGAATCGGCGTCTGCCGGCATAGGAACATTCAGTGATTTAGCGTCCCGTGACATACGAGCCCAATGCCGTTCCCACGCAAACGGGACTCCGTCTGCAATCCGCAATGTGGTGAAGACACCCCATCCGGCAAGGAGTCCGATTTGCCCCGCCCGCAGTTCGGGATCGCTCGCCTTGCGGAGCTTCCCATTGTGCAGAATGTAACTGTGGATCGCCATAACTCGTCCAGTTTATCGTAATTACTTACTTCAACATGGCATCACGGCGCGCCTTGAACTCATTACCGGGCTTCCACTCGGGGAACTTGTCTCCGTTTGCGATTCGGTAGCCCAGATCGAAGAAGACCCGGAGGTCATCCACGCCTCCCGACAGGTCCCAGTCGGCTTTTATCTCATCGCTGGGTTTGTGGTAGTCGTTGGCATCGAAGCTGTCGCGCTTCTGCTGGCCGAAGTCGGCGGGCTTGCCGATAAAGGTCTTGCCCATCTCGGGATCGAGAGCGGGCACGCCCTGCTTAGCGAACTCGAAGTGGTCAGAGCGATAGTAATGACCTTTCTGCGGTTCGGCATCGCCTGTCACCGTGCGCCCGTGTTCCTTCAGAATCTCTGTCGTCAGGTCATCGAGGGTCGAGTTCCCCAGGCCCACAATCACCATGTCGCTGGTCTTGCCCCAGACATTCAGCTCATCCATGTTGATGTTCGCAAGGGTCTTCTTCAGCGGGTACAGCGGGTTCTCGGCGTAGTATTCTGCCCCGAGTAAACCCTGCTCTTCCGCCGTCACCGCCAGGAAGAGGATGGAGCGTTTTGGCGGCGCAGGCAACTTGCTGAACGCCCGCGCAATCTCGAGCAGGCCAGCCGTGCCGGAGCCGTTATCCCGCGCTCCGTTCATGATCTGGTCGCCTTTCAGCGAAGTGTCTTTTCCAAAATGATCCCAATGCGCGGTATAGACGATGTATTCGTCCTTTAATGCAGGGTCACTGCCTTCGAGTTTCGCGACTACGTTCCGCGAATCGGCTTTGCGCAGGGTATTCTCCACCTTGAAACTGGCCCTCGCACCGGTCAGAGCGACCGGGGTAAACTCCTTCTTCAAGGCGTCTCTTTTCAGTGCCGCCAGATCCAGACCGGCCATCCGGAACAGCTCGGCGGTCTTCTCATATGTCATCCAGCCTTCCACCGGAACGCGGCTCATGTTGTTATCCGGTCGCTGGATGCCGAACATTTCACCCGCTTTGCCTGAGACCACAACTTCGAATCCGTAGCCGGCCAGCGCCGTTTCGTGCACGATGATGGCTGCGGCCGCGCCCTTCTCGGAGGCGATTTCGTATTTGTAGGTCCAGCGTCCGTAGTACGTCATGGCGTCACCGTGAAACATGTTGGGATCCAGCTTTGAGGGGTCTTTCGGATCGGGAATCTGGGGGTCGTTCACCAGCATGACGATGGTTTTACCCTTCACGTCGACGCCTTTGTAATCGTCCCAACCGTATTCCGGCGCGACGACACCATACCCCACGAAGACGATGTCCGAATCCTTCACCGTTGTCTGCGGCATAAAGCGTGTGGACACAGCCACTACGTCTTTGTTCAGCACTGCAGGGAGCTTCTTCCCTTTCACGGTGAAGTCGGCTTGCGCCTTCGATTCCGTCCCGGCCAGCGGCACCTTCTGCACCCACGTGCCATCGGGATTACCTGGCTTCAGACCCATCTGCTGAAACTGCTGCTGCAGGTAAGCGACGGTCTTTTCTTCGCCAATAGTGCCCGGCTTACGGCCTTCGAACTCGTCGGACGAGAGGGTCTTAATTTCTCCCATCATTGAGTCCGTGCTGATGGAATTCAGAGCTGTTTCGATGCCCGGTGGAGTGGTCGCACAGGACACCAGCAGGAATGAGCAAAGGAGAAGAAGTTTTTTCATTGGGGTATTACCGTAGCAGACAGAGCGTTGACGTTCAGGTTGACCGGGGCGCTGGAGACTCCGCCGACCGTAACAACTACCGGCTGAAGTCCCGGTGCAAGATCGGGGGGAATTGTGAAATTCACCTGGGTAATCCCTATCAGGCCTGTGACGATGCCGGTGAAAACAATTTTGGCTGGCTTGCCACCGATTGTCATGGTGAGTGGCTGCCGGGACTGCGGGAATTGAGAGAGTGCGGTTCCGGCCGGGGGCGTCGCGCCTGTCACGAGCGTGGGAGTGACGTCACCATCACCCGTGATGAAGCAAAAGAGCGTCTGGCCCGGGTCGCCCGCCGGGTATGGAACAGTGGATCCGTGGAACGCGAAAATCCCCGGTGCGGTGGGCGAAACGGGGAAGGTGAAGGAGGCGATCTGGCCGTTGTTATTGATCCCGAGCGCGGCTATACCTGCCGTTGTTTCGTAAGGGACCTGAAGATTCATCTGTCCGGGTGACACGAACCAGAGCGGCGCTGAGACTCCGTTGACGGTGGCCGAGACACCCGAGAGGTTCAGCGGCAGAGATTGCACGGAAGCACTGCGCATACCGGGAGCAAGGTTGGTTCCGTAGACTGCCATCAGTTCTCCGGGCGCGAAGGTCTGCGTTCCGGATGCCGCGTTGCCGAGCCCGGTAATAGAAATGTCAGACGACGCGCCTACGGTGAACACCACCGGGACCTGAACCACCTGGGGCAGCGCATCCGATGCCTGTATGGAAATTATGGCGTTGTACACGCCCTTTGAGAGACCGGCAGGAGACGCTGCGAGGCTGAGCGTTGCGGGGCCGGTTCCGGATGGATCGGAGACGGTCAGCCATTTCTGCGAAGAGGGCAAGAGATCCACGCTCCACTTAGCTGTTGCACTGGTGAACCTCAGATCGAGCGTGGCCAGGTCAGATATGGAAATCGACGGCGTCGAAACCGTGAACTCCACAGCGGAGGCCGGTGGTGAAGCGAGCATCGCGGTTGCTGAGGCAGAGATCGAATTGCCCGTTTCGGTGATTCCTGCGACGGAGTAACTGCGCTGGGCAGGAGGAATCAGTTCCGTGAAGCATGTGGTAGCCATCAGCATCCCGTAAGGGGCCAGCCGCGTGGTACCAAACAGCTGGGAGATCTTGCTGGTCAGGCTCACGCCCCCGGCTGAAAAAGCGCTGAGGGTGACGGCATAGCCGCTGTTTTCCGAAATCGTGACCTGTTGCGACCACTGGCAGGCCGGGTCGGCATTCGGATTTTGCTGAACAATGGACGGGAACACGGAAAGAGTTATTGAGGGCGTGAGCCGCGAGGCGAGCGGCCCCAGGAACGGCACGGTCAGCTCCCGTTTCCAGGCGGCGCCATCCGAATCAATGCCTTCGAAATGAAAGACCCGGTCGAAGGGAGGCACGATGTTCGTTCCCTGGAGAGTGGTGGTAAAGGTGCCGTTTGCCCCTAGATTGGGATTGGTGATGTTCGGGAGGTTGCTCGTGTTGTTGACAGTGAACGCGGTGATCTTCGTTGAGACTCCCGCTTTTTCGAGAAGTTGGAGAGTGTACGGCCACACGGAGCCGGACTGGTGCACCGGATTCGGGTTGACCGACGGAATGACGAGCGAACCCGAGGCGGGGAGTTTCAGCGCAAGTGTGGCCGAGCCCCCTGAGGCAAGGAATGTCTCGTCTCCGGAATAGAGGGCCGAAACCGAGCCGTTCCCGGCCGCCAGCAAAATGCCGCTTACAGGGAGTGTCACGGTAGCCGATGTCGTACCGGAAGTAAGTGCGACCGTCGCCAGTTCTGTGTCATTGGCAAGGAACGTGACCATGCCTGTGGGAATTCCAGCTGCTCCCGATACAGTTGCAGACAACGTAACTATGTCATTAACACTGTAAGCAGCAGGGTCTGCCGAGAGGGATGTGCTGCTTGCGCTGCCCTTGTTCCACTCGGCAACGAAGCGCGCCACATCCAAAGATCCAAGACCGCTGGCGAGATCGTAGCCAGGCGTGGCGGGATAACCGACCAGGCCATCCACACAGCCCGGACTGCCCTGGGCGCAGGGGTACCTGTTGTCGCCGACGGTGGTGTCATGAAAGACTTCCGGGCTGGCGACCGCAAGCCGGTAAAGACCTGGATTGATATTGCCGAGGCCGGTTGGCGCATCCGGATTTGCTGCGGCCTGCGCCTGATTCAATAAAGCAATCATACCGGCGAATACCGGACTGGATGCGGAGGTGCCCCCGACAACCAGAACGCTGCCATTGTTCACAATCTGATACGCGTCATGGACGGAAGCGGAAAACGATATATCGGGCACGTCGCGACGACCGTCGGCCGGCACGCCGGGTCCGGTCTGCCAGACGGGCTTCTGGAAGAGTACGCTGGCGCCGCCGCCCGCGTCGCTCCAGACTTTTTCCTGGATATAGCCCAGCGCCGAAGCCCGGTTCGCAGTGTTGGCCGCTGCCCACCACGTGCCAGTCCGATCATCGAATTCCGTGCCACCCACGGAAGTCACTTCCGGAAGACTGGTGGGGTATGCGACGGTCAGGCCCTTGGTTGCCTGTCCGTTCAGAGAGGTGTAGTCGCAGGTAGCCGCCCCCCAGTCGCCCGAAGAAACCATCCACGTGATGCCCTGCGCGCTTCCCTGCTGCGCGACGGAGCGAAAGAAATCGACAGTGGAGGCTTCGCAGGAGCCATAACTCAGCGTCATCACGGGGGCCAGATTCTGATCTATGGCGTATTGCGCCGAAGTGTAGATGCTTCTGGAGTTGACGTACAGGATGGTAGCGTTCCGGGCTACGGCACCCGCCCATTCGACATCGAGATCCGCTTCTACCATATCGTTTTGACGGATTCCGGGAGAGGGTCCATAGAGGATGATCTGCGGGTCGTTCGGAGGAAGATTAAAGCGTGTCCGGAACGAGCGTATATCGGCGAGGTTGATGTTGGTCTGGCCGATGACGGCGACCTTCTGCCCGGTGCCGTCGATGCCCGACTCGTAGAGCGGAGCAATGTTGTAAATGGTCGAGATGTCGTCCGGGGCGAGGTAGTGGGCGGAGCCGCTGTTCAGCTGAGGCTGCAGGTCAGCCGGAATCACTCTGTGCAGCGGCAGAGGGCCGAAATCGTTCAGCCCTCCTACCGCGCTGACAACAGGTTCGAAGGCGGCCGGGATGGAGAGGTCGGTCGAGTTCGCGAAGTGGTCCACGCCATTTACCTGGTAATGGCGCAGCTGGGTGTGGAATGCCTGGCCCATGAGTGCGGCGGTTCCACTGAAGGTAATCCAGTGGCGGCCGCGGGCGATGTCATGCACGGTGAGACCTTGCGATTGGAGCCAGGCAGTAATCTTGCCGGTGTCATTCCCGGTGAGCCCGAAGCGGTCGGCAAACTGTTCCGGAGTGAGCCAGCGATGGTAATTCGGTGAGGACGGGTTCTGCTGGTCCGCCAGAAAACTTGCAATGCCAGGCGAGGGCTTCAAATACAGGGTGGCGTAGTCGATCCGTATCGTGGCCGCCACCGGCCCGCGGTCATTTTGCGGCGTGGCCTCAGGCCGCTTGTTGCCTCTGAGAACAGCGGTCCGCCCGGGCGCCACGTTCGCGGTAATCCGGTCCGTGGCAGCCGGAGCAGAGGTTGAAAGTATCAGGGCGAGAAGTGCTGCGGAGGCCGCTCGCGACATTCGATGCTAGTCCGTATTCTCTGCGTCCCGGTCGTCTGAGGCGGTGAAGTACGCGCAGTCGGGGTGCTGGAAAACCAGGGCGCTGACGCTGGCTTCGGGTTCCATCATCATGCCTTCGGTTAGTTCGACACCGATGTCTTCAGGATGCAGGAGCTTCCAGATGCCCAGCTGATCATCGAGGTTCGGACACGCCGGGTACCCGAAGCTGTAGCGCTTTCCGCGGTAGCGGGAAGTAAACCGCTCCTGCATGGTCATAGTGGGCGGGTCGGGGAAGCCCCAGTCCTCGCGGATGCGGCGGTGCAGCCACTCGGCGCAGCCTTCCGCAGTTTCGATCGCGAGCGCCTGGAGCCCGTGGGTCATGAAGTACTCGCCGCGCTCCTTCAGGTCCTGCGCCAGTTCACGCACGCCGGCGCCGGCGGTGACGACGAAAATGGCAAGGTGGTCGCGCTGACCGTTGGCTGCGGGAAGGATGTAATCGCTGAGGCAGAGCCCGTTGGGCCGCGGTTGGCGGCCGAACTGGAAGATGTGAATGGGATGTGCGCTGCCCGGGTTGAACAGCCGGATGGCATTCCCGGCCCGCTCTGCTTCAAAGAACTGCCACACGGCTTTGACCTTCATGAGAGGCGCGGCGCGGCGTTTGAGGTCGTCGACCAGGTTGTTCAGTTCGATTGCTTTCGCATCGCCCTGCGCAAGATTTTTTTCAAAATTGCCTTTGTACCCGAGGTGGCGGCCGAAGAGCATGTACGGGTTGATGTAGCTCCAAATCTCGGAGACTTGCGGCACGTCGCGAACCTTGCGCTCCAGGTATGGAGCGGGCGGAACCGGCAGATCGATTCGAACCTTCGTGCTGCGC
>JAUZEU010000266.1 GCA_030838885.1 Bryobacterales bacterium
TGAACCCGCACTCCATTGAGATTCGCCATTGAGTCCAGCGGAAACTCCGCCAGGTCTTTGCCATCCGCATACCGGTGAAACGGCGTGTCCAGGTAGGTTCCGGTATTCGCCACCATGGTGATCTGGCCGATATGGAACTCCACGCCTTCGGCGTAGATAGCCCGCGAGTCCTCGCGTGAAAGAAAATCACAGATCAGCGGGGCTGGCAAGCCAGGATAAGTCACCGTTCCGTTCGCAACCGTATGGCTCAGATCGATCAGCATCGGTGCTAATCGCCGGAGCCTTTCATCAGCCGGATATGGCCGTTACTGGAGCTAAGTTCAATACGCGGGCCGCCGCTGCCGACGGTGCCATCCAGGTGGTTCTTCCGCCTTTCTTCGCCGCGCAGTTCCGTGCGGAGATCGAAATCGGAACTGATGGACGAATTTGAGGTATCGGCCGTTATGCGTGCTGAGGTGCTGGCGGGCAGCCTTACGGTGATGCTGCTGTTGCGGGTCTCGGCGCGAATATCGTTCTTCGGCGCCTTCTCCATCGTCAGTTCTACGGAGCCGTTCGATGTCACCAGGCGGATCGGCGTGGAAGGCGCACTCTCCAGCCGGACTTTGATGCTGCCGTTACTGGTCTCCGCATTGCATTCTCCACCGATATTCTCGGCCTGAATGCGCCCGTTCGAACTCCGCAGCAGGGCACTCCCGCGTACAGAATCCAGTTCGATATTGCTGTTTGAGGTATGCGCCTCGACGTCGCCAGCCACGTTCTCCGCCCGGATGCTGCCATTGGAGCTCTTCAGGTGAGCGGCGCTCGCCACATCGCGAACCTGAATTCTGCCATTCGAGGTCGTGATGCGATCCAGTTGCGACTTGCGCGGCACACGAATGGAATAGCGGACGCCCAGGCTGCCCATGTGGGATGAGGGCCGGACAGTACGGATATCGAGCGAGTTCGGGGAATTATGGATCTCAATCTTCAACGAATCGCGCAGTTGTTCAGTAGAGCCATATTTCGTTCCCGAAACGTCTACCTTGTTCTCATCCCAGCCCGAGATCTCAACGGCTCCATTCAGGCTCTCGACGTCGATACGGGAGTCCGGCGAAATGTCGTACGAATAGTGGAAATCGGTTTGAAAGCGGTCGGACGGCCCGAAGTCTCCGAACTCGCATCCGGATAAAAGAAGCGCGGCGACCAGTACAGGGAGAAATTTCATATTTGTGACCCTCGAAGCAACTAACTACGTATAGGGTCCGTGCCTGGTTCGCACAAATTGTGGGTTCAACGGACGGATTGCCACTGGCCGTCTATCATACGTCTGCTGGCGTCTGCGGGCTGCGGTACTCCGGAAGGCGCATGGTCGAGCACTAGTAAATTGGCCGGTTCCCCCGCTGAAATCCGTCCGCCAGGCTGCGGTACCACCCACTTGCCGGAGAGGTCTGACCGATCGGAATCCTGCGGAATCGGGATATTTTTCTGAAGGCCGACCGCCCGGATGGTTTTTCCGGCCACCACGATCACTGAGCCCGGAATCGGCGCCGCTTCCGCCGACGTGATGGTGGTGGCACCGATCAGAATCTTCGTGTCAGATTTCTCGCATCCTGCCAAAATTAAAATCAGCCCCGACACTAATACTCTTCTGAACATAGGAAACCGAAGTATCGCACGGGGATAGATAACGCGGTATCCTCGTTTTCGTGCATATAAATCGCCGGGAATGCCTGGCTGCTCTGGCCCTGTCATCGGTTGTCAGAGCCGAGGAAAACCGGTTCACCCGGAGCATCTGTTCCGTCATCTTCCCGCCACGGACCCCACTGCGCGACATGTTCCGCCAGGCAAAAGCCGCGCGCTTCGATGCGATTGAACTGCGTCTCGATGTGGATGTTCCGATGGACAGCGCTGCGGCTGCGCTGAACGAAGTCCGTGCGATGGCGTCCGGTGAAGGGATGCAGATCTCCAGCCTTTGGGTGTCGCAACCGCTCGGCCAGCACCCCCTGAACAGCCCGGATGCGGAGGTACGGGCCAAAGGAGTGGCGGATATCCGGCGGGCTACCGAAATCGGCTCGGCTGTGGGTTGCGGCGCGTTGTTGCTGGTGCCCGGCAGAGTGGGGAGCGGACCGAAGCTGTTCGCGGGCTACGAAGAGACCTGGAAGCTCTTTACGTCCGAAGTAACCAGGTGCCTGCCGTCTGCGACCGCAAACAAAGTGATTCTGACGGTCGAAAATGTCTGGAATAAGTTTCTGGTCAGCCCTCTGGAAATGCGCAGCTTTGTCGATCAGTTCCAGAGCCCCTGGCTGGCGGCGCACTTCGATATGGGGAATGTGATGCAGTTCGGCTATCCGGAGGACTGGATCCGAACTCTCGGACCGCGTATTAAGCGAGTGCACGTAAAGGATTACAAGCTTTCGGCGAGAGCTGAGCAGGGACGGTTCGTGCCATTGCTGGAGGGGGATGTGAATTTCCCGGCGGTGATGAAATGCCTGACAGAGACTGGATACCGAGGGTTTCTGTCGCCGGAGATCGATTACGATTCGAACCAGCCCGATCAGTTGATGAAAGTGTCAGCCCAGCTCGACCGCATTATCGCCGGTCAGTAAACAAGACGGGACACGCGGGCCCAGGAGTCCGCGCGCCCCCGAATCTCTTATGCTGTTTTCTTCTGCGCGACTTCAATAGCCTTTTTCAGAATCACGTCTTCCGTAGGCTTCTTCGTCGCATTTGGGTTCTGATCCACCGTAGTATCGTCGTCCGGATCCCCAATCGCCTGGTCCGTATCCACGACCTGTTCATCCGGCGTGAGGCCGTTGTCCTGGATCGACTTCCCGTCCGGCGAATAGTACTTCGCGACAGATAGAATCACCGCACTTCCGTCTTCCATCGTAATCGGCTGTTGAATCGACGCATCGCCGTACGTATGTTCGCCAACCACAGTCGCCCGCTTATTCTTCTGCAAAGCAACCGCAGCTACCTCGGCTCCGGATGCCGTGCCCCTGTTTGTCAGCACGACCAAAGGCAAAGTCGAAATCGCTTTCTTCGCATCCGCTGCGAAGTTCTTGCGCGGAAACTTCTGGCCTTCCACATAAGTGATGGTGCCGGTGCCCAGGAACAGGTTCGCCAACTCGACGCCTTCTTCCGCATCTCCCGCCGCGCAATACCGCAAATCCAGAAGCAACTTCTTCGCGCCCTGCTTCTGCAGTGCGGTGACCGCCGCCGCTACTTCTTTCGATTTGCCAGTCATCAGTGTGGCCGCTTTGATGTAGCCAATCTGATCGGGTAACATCTTCGATTCCACAGGGCCGTAAGTAATCACCACGCGGGTCATCGTCAGCTTCTGCGGTTCCGGTTTACGACGCAGCACGGACAGATCGATAGTCGAATTCGGTTCGCCGCGCAACAGCAGCTTCGCATAGGCCAGCGGCATGTCCCGTGTTGCGACACCCTTGATCGACTCGAGGAAGTCACCCGTCGTCAACCCGGCCTTATCCGCCGGTGAGCCAGGGACTACGGACACGATCGTGATGTAGCCGAACTTCTTGGCCAGCACCATACCCAGATCGCCTTTGTAGGAGTCGAAATTCTTAAGGTATTCCTTGTACTGATTGGCGTTCAGGTAGCTGGCGTACGGGTCGATGGCTTCCAGCATGCCGTTCATGGCGCCCAGCGTCACGCTGCTCATATCGGGTTCTTCCACGTACTCGCTCTTGATCCGCGACAGGACTTCCGAGTACACGGACAGGTGCCTGTAAACGTTGTTACTGGCCGACTGTTCTTCCGGTGCGGCACCCTTCGTCACCACTCCACCAACCAGCAGGATCGCCACCAGGAACGTGGATGACAACACCACAAAGAATTTGCCGCGGCTGTTCATATAGTGTCTTTGACGCGGAGCCCCGGTAATCCGGTGCGTCATCCGCTTGTCCAATTATATGTCCTCACGGGTTATATGGCGCGCGCGATGGGCGCTAAACTGAGCTTTCATGTCAAGGATGCTGGAAGAGATACGTCAACAGCCGGAAACCCTGGCCCGAACGCTGGCTTCGGAGCTGAAAAAGATCGAAAAGTTCCGGCTGCTGATGCAGAAGCGCCCGCCGGCGCTGGTGGTGCTGGCGGCTCGCGGTACTTCCGACAACGCCGCTCAGTTCGGACGCTATCTCATTGAATTGACTACAGGCATCCCGGTCTCTCTGGCCGCTCCATCCATCCACACCGTGTACGGAGCGAAGGTCAATTACAAAGATGCGCTGGTTGTCGCCATTTCGCAATCCGGCGAATCGACCGACATTAATGTGGTGCTGGAAAATGCGCGCGCGCAGGGCGCGGTCACCGTCGGAATCACGAATGAGCCGAAAAGCGCGATGTCCCGAATTGCCGAGCACATTTTCCTGGTTCGGGCTGGCAGTGAGAAAAGCGTTGCTGCTACCAAGACCTATACCGGGCAGTTGATGGTGCTCTACCTGCTGGGTTACGCACTCGGCGGCAAGCTTCGTGTATGCGACCTGGAGGCCCTGCCCGATCTCGCCGCCACCGCCCTCACGATGGAGGAAGAGGTAGCCGAACTGGCCGAGCGCTACCGATTCATGCACCACGCAGTGGTGGTCGGGCGTGGCCTGAACTACGCGACCGCATTCGAATTCGCGCTGAAAATGATGGAGACCTGTTATGTAGTAGCGGAGCGCTTCTCGTCAGCCGACTTCCTGCATGGACCCATCGCCATGGTGGAACCGAACTTCCCGGCGTTCCTGTTCGCGCCTTCAGGGAAGACGTGGCCCTCCATGCAGGAGATGCTGCTGAAATTGCAGGAATTGAAAGCCGAGACGGTGGTCATCACCGACCGGCGGAATCCCGAAGCCTCAAACCTGGCCCGGCGTGTGATCACGATTCCCGCGCGCATCCCCGACCTTTATACGCCGATTCCCTACATCATTCCGGCGCAGTTATTCGCCGCTGCTTTGGCTGCAGAGAAGAACCTGGATCCCGACCGCCCCCGCACGCTCAGCAAGGTCACCCTCACGCTCTAATCCAGCCAGACCACTCTCTGCTCCGACTCATGTTCCTGCCCGATGATGTCGCGGTAAAGCTCCGGACGGCGGGCCTGGATGTACCGAAATCCACCCGCCTGGCTTAGCTTCGCAGGTGTACATAACGTGACCGCAAAATCATTCCCAAGCGCCATGCACTCCGCAATGACGTCGCCAAACGGATCTAAAATCATGGAACAGCCGTTCTTGAGCTGATCATCGTCCATGCCGATCGCGTTACTGAACACCACGTAAACTCCGTTGTCGTAAGCTCGGGCCGGCAGCCACTTCATGAGCCACGCCCGGCCTTTCATCCCCTCAAACTCGAGCCGCAGCGATGTCGGATCTTCCTCCCGGTTTTCCCAAAGCCGCGGGTCCACAAACCCCGCACCCGGCCGGGCGGATGGCGTACACATGGTGACATGCGGCATGAAAATGATCTGTGCGCCCAGCAGCGTTGTGGCTCGTACATTTTCAATGACGTTGTTGTCGTAACAAACCAGAATGCCGCACTTCCAACCTTCTAAATCGAACACCACGTATTCGTCGCCGGGCAGCAGATGAGGATTAATGAAGGGATGCAGCTTGCGATACTTCGCGACAAGCCCATCACCGTTCACGCAGACGTAGGCCTTGTACAGCCGGTCGTCCGCATCCTTTTCGAAAAGCCCGGCCAGTACAGTAACATTGCTATCCCGGGATATCCGGATCAGGGCCTGAACACTTTCGCCATCCGGGATTGGCTCCGCCAGTTCCAGCATTTGCTTCCGCGAAAGATAGCGCGCGAACGTATACCCGGTAACGGAGCACTCATGGAAAGCCACGGCCCTCGCCCCGGCCATAGCCGCCTGCTCCGTCAATCGCCGGATAACACTGAGGTTGTAGTCCTTATCTCCACTCCGATGTTCAAACTGTGCGGTTGCGATACGGAGATTGTCCATCCTTCACCGATGCTCGCACAGTCTGTCACCGCGTCGGTTTCGGGGTCTTGTAACTCACTTTCCATATCCGCCCTGATCCGTCATCCGAAATCAACAGACTTCCATCCGCCGCCTGAAACACACCCGACGGTCGGCCAAGCACCGCCTTATCATCTCCGGAATCCGTCCATCCGGCCACGAAATCATACCCCTTGCCTGAAGGCTCGCCATCGCGGAAAGGCATAAACCGGACCACATAACCATCGCGCTTCGAACTGTTCCATGAACCATGCATCGCCAGAAAAGCACCGCCATGAAATTCCGGCGGGAACTGATCGCCCGTGTAAAAACGAAAATCCAGAACCGCCACATGGGAACCAAGCAACTCGTCCGGTTCCACCGTCTTCTCGGCCAACTCCTTTGGCGCGGCTTTCATTCGCGGATCCTGGTTGTGGCCAATATACGTCCAGGGCCATCCGTAAAATGCGCCTTTCTCCACGTGGGTGAAATAGTCAGGGACCAAGCTGTCACCCAATCCATCACGCTCCTGAACCGTGGCCCACAGCGTGTTCGTTGAGGGATACCAATGGAGACCGATCGGGTTACGGGTTCCGCTCGCAAAGATTTCATGCCCGGAGCCATCCGGATTATAGCGACTGATCGCTGCGCGCCGCGAGTCCTCACCCTCTTCTGCATTCTCCTGAGATCCAATGCCGACATAAAGCTTACTTCCGGCTTCGTCAAACAAAAGAGTGCGGGTCCAGTGCCCTTTGCCGAACCCCTTCAGCGAAATGACTTCCTGCCCCCGCCCAGCCTTCAGAGCCACACCATCATAGGGATAACGCTTAATCGACTCGGGCTCCGCGACGTACAGGAAGTCTTTCCACAACGCCAATCCGTAAGGTCTGTCAAGCCCCGTCAGCAGCGCCTTTCGACGCGTCGGATCACCGTCCGGAAACACATAGATCGTCCCGTTCGGTGCAGGCTTCTCGTTCTCTTTCACAGGCGAAGTGGAGTTCACATCGAAGCCTGCGTCAGACAGAAGCACTTCCCCATTCCGGCCCTGCAACATGAAGCGGGGAGCCTGAAAATCGGAAGCCCACAGACTCACTTCAAAATTCTCCAGGCTATGCAAAACCGCCGGTTGTATCCCTGGTACTATCCGCTGGTGATTGTCTGCGGACGGTGTCGCATTCGGCGGAGCGAGAGGAGCGTCAGCCACATCCTCGGGTGCCGGAATGGGTGCCGGTATCGGTGCCGGTTCTGCAACTGTCTGCTTGATCCAAACCAAATGCCCCGCCTTCATGCCGTCCGGCCCTGTCGTACGGATATCCTGTACCAGCATCCCTTCCGGATTGAGGCTCGTGCGGGTGATCCGTTTTTGTTTGCCGCCGCTCCACTTTTGCTCGGTCACCAGAACCGCGCCTTCCCACCGGCACGCGATCGTTTCATCGTCGGCATCCGGAACCGCGTGGGTCCTGCCATCAATTACGCAATCGCCCTGAAGGCTGTGAGCGGTGTGCCCGTCCTTGTCGCTTTGGGCCATGCGGACGCGGGTAGATGTCTGCTCAATCGACATCTTCGCGACCAAAGGAAAGTCACTCTTCGATTGCGCGCCGTTCAGGACCCACCTTCCCCCCACCCTGGGAGTATCGGCAGCAAATATTACCGGCGACAAAGCCGCTATCACGAGGAAGCCACAGGTCTTCATACGTCCCCCGGAGTAATGGAGCAACCGGAGTGCCGCTCTTTATTCCCGAACAACCTCGCGCGGATGTTTGTCGTCACGCAGAGCCACAAAGTGCGCGTGGCGCAACTGGTTCGCCTCCGTCCATTCCGTGAAAGCGATTTGCGCTACCAGCTCAGGCTTCAGCCATTTGTACTTACGCATCGCCTCAGCCGTCAATGCTTCGCCCCGCCGCGCATTGCGGGGCTCGGGCAGATTGGCAAACGGGCAATTGTCCGTTTCTAACCCCTCGAACGCACCCAACAGACGGCGCCTCACCTCTGGCACAAAACCATTCTTAACCTTGCCGGCGAACAGCAGCTTTTCATCCTCATAATAACCGACCAACAGATTCTCAACTCCGTCCTTACCTGGCTTATAGCCGCCAATTACCAGTTCCTGTCCCTGATCCACCTTGTACTTGACCCAGTCCCCGGTGCGCTCGCCGGCGTGATACAGACTGGACTTCCGCTTGGCGATCAGGCCCTCCAAACCCTGCTCCGAAGCGGCCGCAATCAGATCCTCCGCGCTGCCCTCCAGAGCCTCTGAAAACCGAACCGGCCCGCTCGCGCCTCCCATTACTGCCTGTAGAATCTCGCGCCGCCTGGTCAAAGGCAGCCCCATTACGCTTCTGCCGCGATAAGCCAGAATATCGAATACGTAATAAATCAGCGGGTGTTTCGCAGTCCGATGATTCTGCAGCAGATTGAACGAAGGCCGCCCTTTCTCATCCAGCGCCACCACTTCGCCATCCACCACGATCCCGTCTTCCAGCTTGGCGAGCACTGCCGCGATCTCCGGAAAGCTCGTGTTCAGCAAATTATTCCGCCGCGAAAGCAATTGCACTGCGCCGAGCTTTTTAACCGCCAGCGCGCGATAGCCATCCAGTTTGATCTCGTACTGCCAGTCCGCTCCTTCTGGCAATTGCCTGGAGAGCGTGGCCAGCATAGGCTCGATGAACCCCGGTTCCGCCCTCGGCAGCGCGTCCAGATCCATTCCCGGCAGTTCGGTACGATTGCTGTGCCACTGCGCGTCCGGCCGGGCCGCGATCTGCTCCATAGTGCGACGGCTCAGCGCCGAACTGTTCTCTGCCTTCGCCGTCAGCGCTCTGGCGGCCGCACCCGTCTTGAACAGGTACCAGGGCTTCCTGCCATCCCTGCCGGCACGTGAGCCCTGGACCAGCATCCATTCACCGTTCAACTTCTTCCCGCGCAGCGCGATATGCAGGGTGCCTTTGTAATAATTCCCGTCAATCACTTCGTATGTGCCGGTATCCCACACCATCACCGTGCCTGCCCCATACTGTCCCGCGGGAATGGTGCCTTCGAAGTGAATGTAGTCCAGCGGATGATCCTCCACGGGCATTGCCAGCCGCTTTTCGTCAGGGGCAAACGGAACACCCTTCGGCACCGCCCACGATTTCAGTACGTCCCCCATCTCCAGCCGAAAATCGTAATGTAATTGGCGCGCCGCGTGTTTCTGGATCACGAACCGCCGGGTATCTCCCTGTTTCGCGACCGCCTTCTTTTCCGGACGCGTAAAGTCCGGCAACGACTGCTTCAGATGGAGCACCGGAGCGAATAAGTCCCCCACCTGTTCCAGCCGCTTCAGCGCCGCATCCGTAGCGAGGCACAAACGCTCTCCGTCATTGCGGCGCCCCATCTCTTCCAACTCGTCCCATGTAACAGGAAGCGATACAAACGGGCGATCGCGTTTAGCCCGCAGCGAATAAACCCCAACCGTCGTCTTGAAGTCGGAATTCTGGCTCCAGTCGATAAAAACTTTGCCTGGCCGCAGCTTCTTCGCCATCTCAAAGACGATCAGGTCCGGACGCTTATGCGCCAGCCACTCCGCCAAAGACCGCGCGAACGGCTGCGTCTCGCCGTAAGTCACGGGCGTGTTCAGCGGCGCATAAATCTGAACGCCCTTCGACCCCGACAGCTTAGGGAAGGTCTTCAGCCCCAACCGCGCCAGGCTCTCGCGGAGCAGCAGGGCGACGTTCGTGATTCCCGCCATCGTGACGCCCTCGCCGGGGTCGAGATCGAACACCAGCGACGTCGGGGTGTCCAGCGCCTCCGCCCGGTGCAGAAAGGGGTGCAATTCCAGACTCGCGATATTCGCGCACCAGATCAGAGTGGGCCGATTGTCGATCAGGATATAACGGATATCCTTCGCTCCCGTCCGGCGCGGGACCGCAACGGTCCGGACCCAGTCGGGCGTGAAGCGCGGCGCGTCTTTCTCGTAGAATGCTTTGCCCTGCACACCGTCGGGAAAGCGCTTCAGCGTTACAGGCCGGTCATGCAGATGAGGCAGGATCCATTCCGCCACGCGTGCATAATAGTCGATAACGTGTGCCTTCGTGAACCCGACGGCGGGGTACAGCACCTTGTCCAGATTGGTCAGCGTCAGCGTGTGATCGTCAACACTGAGTTGCTGCTTTGCAGACATGCCTAGCTGTTGGACGCCCGCTTATTCCTGGCGCGCCCACCTGAGGGTGTCGCCTTCGTCTCGCTCGCAGCCGGCTTTTTCGCTCGCATCAGACTTTCTTTGAGGGCCGACATGATGTCGATGACTGGGGCCTGCCGCACCTCCGGACCTACGTTTTGAACCGCACCGGACTCTATCTTTTGAGAGATCGCTTCCTGCAATCTTTCACGGTATTTGTCCCTGAATTTCTGCGGCTCGAAGGTCGCGGCAAGCGCGGCGATCAGCTTGATCGCAAGGTCCAGCTCTTTCCGCGCGACAAGGCTGATATCGGCGTGAAATTCGTTATCGCGCTTGAGTTCGTTTTCATGGAAAAGCGTATGCCCGATCATTCCGTGCGGCCCGGCCCGCAGGATCATAATCTGGTCACGGCGATACATCACGAACTCGGCCAGAGCGGACTGGCCTGTTTCGCGCAGCGCCTCGAACAACAGCGCGTAGGTCTTCTCGCCACCTTTGTCTGCGGCCACGTAATAGGAGTTCTCCAGGTAAATCGGATCCACCTCGGCAAACCTCACGAACTCGAGAATCTGCATTTCAGTTGAGTTGCGAGGCGCTAGGCTCTCCAACTCGGTCTTCTCGAACCCGACATATTTGCCTTTCTCATATTCGAATCCACGCACCAGATCCGAAGGGGCAACCACGCGATCGTTCAGATCCTCTGGCACCCGTGCCACAGCAGCAGAAACGGGAGTAACAGTAGGAGGAGGGCCGGAAATAGGAACAGTACGCATCCTGACCGGCGCTTCTTCTGGTTCATCAGCCTCTTCCGGTTCCGGTGAGGGCTCAGGCGCCACAAACACCTGCCTGATCCGGCGTCCAGTCTCTCGCTGAATGTTGTGCATGCGCACCTTTTCGGCCCGCGCTGCACGCAACAATCTGATCGGTACGGAAACCAGCCCGAACGTCAGATGTCCTCTCCACAATGTGGATGCCATGTTCAGTTGTGTATGCACGTAAATAGCCTGACGACTGGCTCAAAGGACTGAACATCACGTCGAGGCGGCATGGAGATTGCAGGCGTCACAGCCATGAAGAAGACGGTGCTCACGGGTTTGGCGGCCATCGGAAGCCTGCTGCTGTTCGGCATTCGAAAGCAGCAGACTCGGGCACGGTATCCGCAGATCAAAACGACCCTGATGAAACCCGCGGCTCTGGCCCGCGTTGAAGGCGCCGCCCATCGCTGTCTGATGAGTGTCATCGTGCCGGTCTGGATCGCAGCCGGGTTGCTCGACTACATCTGGCACCGCCGCACGAAAATCGTAACCACCAGCGGACCGCGTGAAAGCGTTCTTCATCTCATAATGCTGGCCGAAGGCGGGCCGATCATCCTAGGGCCGCTGCTGCTGGAAGTCAATGCGGGTGTTCTGGCGCTCATGTATGCGGCCTACTTTGCCCACCAGGCCACAGCCATGTGGGATGTGGATTCCACTGTTGCGAAGCGGCTGATCCCGCCCGATGAGCAACACGTACACGGCTTCCTCGAGGGAATTCCGTTCTGCGTGACCGCGCTCTACACGGTAATTCACTGGGATCAGTTTCTCTCACTTCTCGGCTTCAACGACGAGGTTCCGCGGTTCGACTTCCACCAAAAGGAGCCCAGAGTCCCGGTCCGGGATGCGATCATCATGACGGCTGCCGTGGGCGCTTTTGACGTGTTGCCTCACATGGAAGAATTCTGGCGGTGCTGGCAGGCAGAACGCCGGGGTTTGGTTGGCAAAGCCACTCCGGAGTGCGCACCGATTCTCTTCGGCCAAACCAGCCTGTCAACCCGTAGAGACTACTGAAACAGAATACTAACCGAAGTCTCCTCGTGAATCGACTGCACCGCGTGCGCCAGCAGCGGCGCTACCGACAATTGCCGGATCTTGCCGCAGGCCCTGGCTTCCGCCGACAGCGGAATGGAGTTGGAAAATACCACTTCCCGAATCGCCGAATTCTTAATCCGTTCGACTGCGGGACCCGAGAGCACCGCGTGCGTCGCGCAGGCGGAAACGGTCGCCGCGCCATACTGAAGCAACGCCTCGGCGCCTTTCACCAAAGTCCCCGCCGTATCGATCAGATCGTCAATGATCAGGCAGTTCTGCCCGCTGACGTCACCGATTACATTCATCACTTCCGCAACATTTGCCTCTTCGCGCCGTTTATCGATAATCGCAAGCTTCGCATTTAACCGTTTCGCGACAGAGCGGGCACGCTCCACGCCACCCGCATCCGGCGAAATCACCGTCAGATTAGGCGTGTTCTGCGGCCTGAAGTAATCGATCATCACCGGACGAAAAAACAGGTGATCCACCGGAACATTGAAGAAACCCTGAATCTGCGCCGCGTGCAGATCCAGCGCCATGATCCGGTCCGCCCCGGCCGTCTCCAGCAGGGATGCTACCAGCTTGGCCGAGATCGGCACGCGCGGCTTGTCT
>JAUZEU010000295.1 GCA_030838885.1 Bryobacterales bacterium
GGCGGTGGACGTCAGCTTTGGACGTGGGTTCGCAACATGGTGGTGGACGCTTACTACACGAGCCCGGTTGGGGTGAAGGACATCGGCTTCATGGGAAATGGCGCTGTAGCAGAATTCAGCGTTCCCAAAGAAGCTGTGGAATACGCATTGAAACGCAGCCCGTTCGCGAATCAGGGCTAAAGCCGGACTATCACTTCACGAACTTCTGCACGCGCCAGTTCCTGATCTCGGCCACGTAAATCGCCCCGGTGCTGTCGACAGCGATGCTGTGCGGGTAGTCAAATTTGCCTAGGGCTTTTCCGTGACCACCCAGGGTGCCGATCACTTTGCCCTGCATATCCACCTTCACTACCCGGTCATTCTTGCCATCGGCGACGTAAACCGCATCCTCGCGCGCGACGTAATCGAGCCCCCACGGAGTCCCCACCTGATCCCATTTCGCAAGAAACTTCCCTTCCTGATCGAAAACCTGAATGCGGTCATTACTCCTGTCGGCGACAATCAGGCGGCCAAGTTTATCCAGAACCACATCGTGCACCAGATCGAACTGTCCGTCGCCCTTTCCCTTTGAACCCCACTTCTTCAAAAACTTGCCATCAGCATCGAATTTGACCACACGCGAATTCACATAGCCATCGGAGACGAAGAACACTCCGTTCGGCCCGAATGCGATGTTCGTCGGGCGGTTGAACGCCTCTTTACTTTCGTTGTCGCCCGCCGCGTTTCCGTTTGCGCCAATAATCATCAAAACCTTACCATCGGGCGACATCTTCAGTAACTTGTGTCCGGCCACATCGATCAGCCAGACGCTGCCATCCGGACCCACGCGAATCCCGTGTGACGAAACTACAGGCACCTCAGCGAACGATTTCAGGAACTTCCCGTTCCTGTCGAACTCGATCACCGGGTGCGATCCGCGGTTAAACACCCAGACATTGTCCTGCTTGTCGACCGCCACTCCGGAACACTCGCCCAGGTTCCAGCCGGCCGGCAGTTTTGCCCAGTTTTCGACAGAGTGTACGGCGAGAGGCGACTGAGCAACAAGGCACTGTGCCACTGCGAATGCGAGACCGGGGAAGCGGAGTTTCATCTCCCATAACTTATATCAGGCCTGCGAACTTTTACAAGCCACGCACGTATACATTCCAGAGGGAATTTCATGCGACTTCCGGAAAGCACCTTGATCATCGCCACTTTCCTAACCGGGATACTGGTCGCCAACTACCTTGTCCCGAGGGCGCTGCAGCCGCCGCCCGACAGTATCGCGTGCGGCCCCGCAATAGCCGAGGAGAACTAAAGGGATGGCAACGAAGAAACGTAAACGCCTATTGTGGGTCGGGCTGACCATCATTGTCGTGGCTGCCGTTGCTGGAGTTTCACTGCGCGCCATCGGCGGTAAACCCCCGAAGATCGAGCAGGAGAAGCTTGCCAAAGTAGAGCGCATTGACTTGGCGCGTTCCGTTGTCGCCACCGGCAAGATCCAGCCCGTGACCCAGGTCGAAATCAAAAGCAAGGCCAGCGGCATAATTCAAAAGCTGCCCGTGAATGTGGGTGACGTGATACACAAAGGCCAGATCATCTGCGAACTGGATCAGAACGATCTGCTGCCCGCACTGCGCCAGCAACAGGCCGCCCTTCATGTCTCCGAAGCCAATGTCAAATCCGCGCAGGCCGACTACGAACGCTACAAAGTCGACGCCACAGGTCCCGATGTTCCCTTCCTGCAGCGCGATATGGAACGCGCCCGCAAGATGTTCGCGGGAGGGCTGATCGCGCAGAATGCGCGGGATGACGCTGAAAAGAATTATCAAATGGCAGCGCAAAAGCAGGATTCGGCGAAAGCAAATCTTGCCACCGCCGCAGCGGCCATTACCAAGGCCCAGGCGGCGCTCGAACAGCAGCAGGCCGTGGTCGCCATGGCAGAAGAGAACCTCAGAAACGCTACTATCGTTTCACCAATTGACGGCGTGGTACTTTCGCGCGACAGCGAAGTGGGTACAGCCGTGAGTTCCATCCTGGTAGTCGGTTCCAGCGCTACGCTCATCATGACGCTGGGTGATCTCAAAGAGGTTTACGTCAAAGGCAAGGCTGACGAAAGTGACGTCGGCAAGATCTGGCTCGGTCAGCCCGCGCGCATTACCGTGGAGTCCTTCAAAGATCAGAAATTCGACGGCCACGTCACCAAAATCTCCCCCATGGGCACCGAGAAAGACAACGTAACCACTTTTGAAGTGCGTGTGTCTATTTCCAACGAAAAGCAGCTTCTAAAAGCGCAGATGACCGCCAACGCGGAGATCATTCTGGAAGAACACCAGAAAGTGCTCTCGATTCCTGAAGGAGCGGTGGTTTATAACAAAGACAAATCCACCTCCGCGCAGATTCCCGATCCCACCAATGAGAAGGGTTTTCGCAAAGTCAGTATCACCACTGGCATCAGTAATGGAGCCAAAACCGAAGTTCTGAAGGGCCTGAGCGAAGGCCAGCAAGTGATTTTGCAGTAGCCATGACGTACCTGACCGAACTCGTCCGGCAGGTGATGGAGAGTCTCCTCCGGAACAAGCTGCGCAGCTTTCTCACGATGGCCGGCATTGCCTGGGGGATCACGTCTATCGTTCTCATCGTTGCCATGGGTGACGGCTTCAAAGAAGGCCAGCGAAACAGCACAAAATCTCTGGGGGAGAATCTCGTCATCCTGTTTGGAGGCCGCACAGAACTGCAGGCAGGCGGTGAGCGGGCCGGCCGCCGCATTCGCCTCAATTACAAGGACGTCGAGAATCTCCGCCGGGAATGCTACCTGGTGAAGCTTGTCGCGGCCGAACTTCAAAACAACCTGCACGCCACCAGTCCATTCAATAGTGGCGCGTTTGACGTAAGCGGAGTCGAAGCGCACTTCACGCAGATTCGCACCATCCCGATCGATCAGGGCCGCTTCTTCAGCGAAGAAGAGGAAAAATCCGGCCAACGTGTCTGCATTATCGGCAGCGACGTAAAGAAGCAGCTCTTCGGTACCCGCCCGAATGTGAATGGATCACAAATGGCCCTCAACGGGATTCCGTATCGCATCATCGGCATCATGGCGAGCAAGGAACAGAACAGCAGCTACTCCGGGCTCGACGAGAAGAAGATCTTTCTGCCGTACACAGCCATGATCCGCGATGTTCCTCCGGTGAAGAATTACACGCCGGGTTATCTGGATGAGATCCTGTACCAGCCCCGCTCACTCGAGCAGTATGAGGAAGCGCAGCTTCAGGTCAAGAAGGTTCTTGGGCGCGCGCATGGCTTCAGTGCCGCGGATAAGAGTGCGATCGGAATTTGGGACACGGTAGAGAACCAGCAACAGGTGAACGGAATCTTCGATTCCATGACGGTGTTCCTCGGCTTCATCGGTTTTGTCACTCTCTCGCTCGGTGGCATCGGTGTCATGAACATCATGCTGGTCACGGTCTCTGAACGAACACGCGAGATCGGGCTGCGGAAAGCTCTGGGGGCCACAAAGCACCGCATCCTGGTCGACTTCCTCGCAGAAGGCTGCGTGCTCGCTTTCACCAGTGGCATAATTGGCTGGGGCGTGGCATTCGGCCTGTCCAGTTCGCTGAAGCTCGTGAAGATGCCGGAGATGTTTCCCGGTCTTCCGGTCAGCGCGGCCACATCCGCCATCGCATTCGCAACCCTCTCTCTGATCGCAATCGCGTCCGCCCTGTACCCGGCCTGGCGTGCTGCTGCACTCACGCCTGTCGAGGCGCTGCGTTACGAACGTTGAACAACCATGACCCTGCGAAGCATCTCCGGCGAAGCCTTTGCGGCTCTCACCTTCAACCGCCAGCGCAGCCTGCTGACAATGGCCAGCCTCGCCTGGGGCGTAGCGTGCTTCGTCATCCTGTACTCCTATGGCGAGGGCTTCGGTCTCGCCCTGCGCATGTCCTTTCAGGCGGTGGGGCAGGATCTCATCGTCATGTTCAACGGACAAACGTCCAAGCAGGCGGGCGGCGAGCGTGCTGGCCACAAGATCCGGATGGAACTCGAAGACGTTCAAACTATCCGCGACACGGTCCCAATGGTGGGCTCCGCCTCCGCCGAGATTTTGGCCCGGAACACGCCGGTGTTGCGCGGCGCCCGGCAGCAGAACATGTCCATTCGCGCAGTGGAGCCTCCGTACGGCAAGATCCGCAACATGACTATGGCCGCAGGTCGTTGGCTCACTCCGGAGGATTATCAAACCAAACAGCGCGTCGCCATCATTGGCGCGAAGGCGGCGGAAAAGCTTTTCGGCGAAATCCCGCCAGTGGGCGAAACCATTGCCATCAAGGGTCTCCAGTTTCAGATCGTGGGCCTGCTGAAGACTAAGGTCCAGATCTCAAACTACAACACGCCTGACAATGAGTGCTTGTTCATTCCGCTCACCACGGCTTCCCTGTTTCGGAATATCAAATACCCCGACGACATTGTCTGGATGCCAGCCAACCCCATCTTCCGCCAGCAGGCGGTGAAGCAGGTTCGTGCGACGCTCGCCCGCCTTCATAACTTCTCGTCCTCGGACGAACGCGCCGTGCAGATTCTCATCTTCAACGAATTCATGAAGGTGATTGACGCCATGTCCATAGCGCTGCAGGTGCTGCTCGGCCTGATCGGCGCGCTTACTCTCGCCATCGGCGGAATCGGCCTGGCCAACATTATGCTGGTTTCGGTCACGCAACGAACGCGGGAAATCGGCGTGCTCAAATCCATCGGGGCAACGCGCAGCGCGATCCTGCTGCAATTCATGTTGGAAGCCATGGCAATCGTGACAGCAGGCGGCCTCGCAGGTGTTCTGATCGGCTGGGGTGTTACCGCGGGCATTCAGACCCTGCCTTTGCTCGGGCCGCTCTTCAAAGACCAGACCGGCAGCGGCGACATCCACCTTCAGGTCTCCCGCTTCGCCGTGATCACCTCGACTCTGGTGCTCGAAGCGATAGGCGTCATTGCCGGGCTGCTTCCCGCGCTTAAGGCCTCACGGATGGATCCAATCGACGCGCTACGATACGAGTGATCATGAGACTACCGCTGACGATTGTGGTGACTGCCCCATCCCTGTTGTCGCAAACAAACCCCGCCGCTGTGCACTTCAACCCGGTGGCGTGGAACTCCTGGTCCATTACCCCGCCGGTCACGTCTTCGAACCACACTGGCATGACTCGAACGAGCGCATTGTCATGTTGGAAGGGCGCTTGTCCCTGCGACATGAGGACACAGAAATCTTCCTGGACCCGGGAGGCTGCGGTTTCCTGCCTGCGCGCGAACTGCCGACCATGGCCTGCGGCTCCAAAACCCGCTGCTCCTTCTACGTGTCCTGGGATGGCGACCCTAAGTCCTTCCCGGGGCCAGGAACCGCTCCAGGAGTCTATAAAGCAATGGCAGGGCTTGATGAAGCCTTTCTCCACCACTGCGGTCTGGAACAGCCGTTACTGGAATTGATCAGGACTCACCCATCACCAGATCAGGTCCACAGCCTGGGCTCTCAGGCGGCGAATTACGCCGCCACCCCGTGGCACTTCTTGTACTTCTTGCCACTGCCGCACGGGCACGGATCGTTACGCCCCACTTTCGGCGCACCACCATTTGAAGCCGGCTTGGAAGCCGCGGCGCCTCCATCCTTCCCGATGAACTGAAGATCCTTCAGCTCCTTCTCATGCTGGCGCTGGATATTGCGCGTCATGTCCTGCACCGCGCTCTGTGCCGCCCGCTTCTGCATCTCTTCCGCGGCCCGCGACTGCTCCAGCTCTTTCTGCTCTTCCGTGGCCTCGTCGTCCACATAGCCCTCTTCGTCAAGAACGAAAGGCAATGCAGGCGCTGCATTCTGCTCGAACCGAAGGAAGTACAAATAACGAACCGTTTCGTCTTCGATCCGGTCCATCATGTCCTGGAAGAGCTTGAACGATTCCTTCTTGTACTCAACCAGCGGATCCTTCTGGCCATACCCACGCAGCCCGATGCCCTCTTTGAGGTGATCCATCGAGAGCAGGTGGTCTTTCCACTGGTCATCGATCACGTGGAGCATGATGTTGCGCTCCGCTTCACGCATCAGCCCGGAGCCCACCAGATCTTCCTTGGCCTCGTAGGTATTCTTCGCGCGGTTGAACAACTCCTCTTCCAGCTGATCCACGTTCATCCCGGCCAGGTCCGACGGGTTCACGCGCGCGCCAAACTGCGTCAGCATGTCCGTTTGCAGGCCAGCCAGATCCCACGTATCCGGATGAGTGCCTTCCGGGCAACGCTGGTCCGCCATGCCGCCCACGACGCCGCGTGTCATCTCCATCACGCGTTCTTTCTGGTCGACGCCCTCAAGCAGCTGCCGCCGCATCCCGTACACGGCCTTGCGCTGCTTGTTCATTACGTCGTCATACTCAAGCAGATGTTTACGGGCTTCGAAGTTCTGTGCTTCAACAGCTTTCTGCGCCGCCGCTATTCGCTTGGTAATCATGCCGGATTCAATCGGCACATCCTCTTCCATGCCCAGCCGCAGCATGAGATTCTGCATCCGCTCGCCGCCGAAAATGCGCAGCAGATCGTCCTGCAGAGACAGGAAGAAACGCGAACTGCCTGGATCGCCTTGACGGCCTGCGCGGCCACGCAACTGGTTATCGATACGCCGCGAATCGTGCCGCTCGGTGCCGACAATATGCAGGCCGCCCAGCTTCACCAC
>JAUZEU010000318.1 GCA_030838885.1 Bryobacterales bacterium
GCCGAGCACCTTATCAGACTTGTCGACGGTAACCTTGCCCAGGCTGAAGCGCGGTGCGCCCGAGTGCAGGTCGAAGTTCTGCAGGCTGTTCAGGTCCTGTGTGGGATTATTGCCGTTGTGGGTGACGTAAGCATCTGCCAGTGCGCTGAACGACCAACCTCCGTATTTGGCAGGTGGCGGAGCCGGCGGTGTGGCCGTAGCAGGCTGGGCAGGATTGGCTGTCGGCGGCGGAGCCTGTTCGGCCGATTCGGCTGCCGAGTCAGCCGGCGCGGAGGGCGGCGCGTCTGCTGCTGTAGCGGCCCACGACGACACTGTGAACGCGAGAATACAGAGGGGTATTCGCATGGAACTTCTCCTTGAGTTTGAACTGGAAATCGACACTGACGGGGTGCCCGCTAAATTGATGGAAGTCCTAGTTTACGGTTGTGTGAAGAAGGGGCGGAAATAGATTTTTTGGATAGGGGCTATTGGGTGCTGCAGTTTCACCCCTGAAGCAGTCAGCGCATTCAAATGAGGAGGTTAGATGCCGTATAGAAAGGGCCAACAGCGGTATTGAATTTTAGAGGGAGTGCTGCTCCGGGTACACCGTGTGTACCCGGGCGGGCCGACGCTAAATATCGTAGTAGAGAGAAAACTCGTACGGGTGCGGCCGGAGGCGCACGGCCTCGGCTTCGTTTTTGCGTTTATAGTCGATAAAGGTCTCGATTAGTTCTTCGGTGAAGACATCGCCTTTGAGAAGGAATTGATGGTCTTCTTCGAGGCACACAAGCGCTTCGTCCAGCGAGGCGGGCATTGAGGGCACCGACTTCATTTCTTCCGGCGACAAATCGTAGATGTCTTTGTCGAGTGGCTCGCCGGGCTCGATCTTGTTCAGCACACCGTCGAGACCGGCCATGAGCATAGCGGCGAACGCGAGATACGGGTTGGCGGATGGATCCGGCGGACGGAACTCCACTCGCTTTGCTTTCGGACTGGCGGAGTACATGGGGATGCGGCAGGCAGCGGAGCGATTGCGGCGGGAGTAGGCAAGATTCACGGGCGCTTCATAGCCGGGCACCAGACGCTTGTAGCTGTTGGTGGTGGGGGCAATAATGGCGGAGAGTGCCCGAGCGTGCCTGAGAAGACCGCCGATGTAATGCAGGGCCATCGTGCTCAGGCCGGCATAGCCATCGCCTGCAAAGAGAGGCTTGCCGTCGCGCCAGATGGACTGGTGGACGTGCATGCCGCTGCCGTTATCTCCGAATATCGGCTTGGGCATGAAGGTGACTGTTTTGCCGTATTGGTTCGCTACGTTCCGGACAACATACTTGTACGTCATCATGTTGTCGGCGGATTTGACGAGGGTATTGAAGCGCTGATCGATCTCGCACTGGCCGGCGGTCGCCACTTCGTGATGATGGCATTCGATTTCAAGCCCGCAGCGCTCCATTACATTCACCATTTCGGAACGGAGGTCCTGATAGTGATCCGTCGGGGGCACCGGAAAGTAGCCTTCCTTGTAGCGCGGCCGGTAGCCGAGATTATTGTCTTTGCGTCCGGAGTTCCAGCGGCCCTCTTCGGCGTCGATGAAGTAGAACCCGGAGTGCGCGTTCTGATCGAAGCGGATGTTATCGAAGATGAAGAACTCCGCTTCCGCGCCGACAAACGCTGTATCTCCAACGCCTGAGTTCTGCAGGTACAGTTCGGCCTTGCGGGCAATCCAGCGCGGGTCGCGCTCATAATTCTGCCTGGTCAGGGGGTCGCGCACGTCGCCGATCATGACCAGCGTGGGGGTCTCCATAAACGGGTCCATGAAGGCGGTGGTGGGGTCGGGAATGAGCAGCATGTCGCTTTCATTGATGGCCGCCCAGCCGCGGATGCTGGACCCATCGATCCCGTAGCCATCTGTGAAGGAGGTTTCCGTCAATTCGCCGATCGGATAAGAAATATGGTGTTGAAGACCGGGAATGTCGGCAAAGCGAACGTCTATCTGTTTTGCGCCGTTCTCTTTAGCAAGCTGCAGCACTTTACTTGGTGTCATAGGCTCTCAGGTGATGGGGGAACCATCAGTTTACTCCGATCACAGAAAGAGGTCGAATCCGGCCAGGCGAGGGAGAATCTGATAAGCGTATGAGCACAGCGACACTAACCACTACCCAACAGTTTGGAACCGTACGGAAGCAGGGTGCAATCGGGCTCGCTGAAAGCGTTCGGAAGCAAAGTGCAGAACGGCTGAACCAGGTTCTTGTGGACACCATGACCTTGCGGGACCTTTACAAGAAGCATCACTGGCAGGTTTCCGGGCCGGATTTTTATCAGTTGCATCTGCTGTTCGACAAGCATTTTACGGAGCAGAGCGAACTGGTGGACACGCTGGCGGAGCGCATTCAGGCGTTAGGAGGAATTGCGCTGGCGATGGCTGCGGATGTGGCGGAGACGACGAAGATTCCTCGCCCGCCGAAGGATCGCGAACACCCGACGGTGCAGATGGAGCGGTTGCTGGATGCGCACAGGATCATTTTGGAAGAAGCCCGCGCCTTCGCAAAGCAGGCTGGTGAAGCCGGCGACGAGGGCACGAATGATTTGCTGATCAGCGATGTGGTGCGGACGAATGAAGCCCAGGCCTGGTTTGTGAACGAGCACATCGTTTCGTAAATTTTGAGTCCTCGAGCAGGCGACCGACTCCATAACGGCCGGAGCTCGGGGGGCGGCTGATTACACTAGCGGATATGCGCGGTGCGCTCACGTTGGTGTTTTTAGTGTCGCCGGTTTTGTCCTGGGCCGCTCCTCCGCCTCAGATCACCTTTTATAAGCACATCGCTCCGATCGTTTATCAGAACTGTGCGCCGTGCCACAGGCCAGGGGAGTCCGCACCGTTTTCGTTGTTGTCTTACGACGACACGAAGCGGCACGCACCTCAGATCGCCAGGGTTACGGCAAGCCGGTTCATGCCGCCATGGCTTCCGGAGCCTGGCCATGGCGACTTCGCGGAAGAGCGGCGGCTGACCGACGCGCAAATTCAACTCATACAGAACTGGGTGAAGCTGGGCGCTCCCGCCGGAACACCCGTGCGCGGGCAAGCCCCTCCGAAGTTTCCAAGCGAATGGCAGGCAGGCACACCGGACCTGGTTCTTCATGTTGCCAAGCCGTATCAGCTGGCGGCGGAGGGCGGTGAGATCTTCTGGAATTTCATCATCCCGGTCCCCATTACCGCGACGCGATGGGTTCGCGCGATTGAAGTGCGGCCTGGGAATCCGCGTGTATTTCACCATGCAAATGTGGTCCTGGATCGCTCGGGCGCGGCGCGCCGGCAGGAGGCCGTTCCGGGCGCGGGCTTCGCCGGAATGGATCTGACGATCGAAGAAGAAACTTTCGACCCCGACGGGCAGTTCCTTTCCTGGAAACCCGGCAGTGAACCCGCTCAGGCACAGGAAGGCATGGCCTGGCGAGCGGATCCGGGCATGAATCTGGTGCTGAATGTTCACCTGCGTCCTTCAGGCAAGCCCGAGTCGATCAGCCCTGAAATCGGCGTCTACTTCACGGATAAACCGCAGACGAAGTTCCCCATGCTGGTTCAGCTGGAGCACGACGGCATGATCGATATTCCGGCGGGCGAGAAGGATTTTCTCGTGACCGATGAGTTCCGCTGTTCCATGGATCTGAATGTTCTGGCGGTGTACCCTCATGCCCATTATCTGGGCAAGCTGATGGAAGGGTACGCGACGCTGCCGGACGGAACACGAAAGTGGCTGATTCGCATCCCCGAATGGGACCTCAACTGGCAGGGGGTATACCGGTTGAAAACGCCGTTGCTGCTGCCCGCGGGAACAGTCGTGTCCATGCGTTATCACTACGACAATTCTGCGGAGAATGCGCGGAATCCTAATAATCCTCCGAAAGAGGTGAAGGGCGGGAATCAGGCAACCGACGAAATGGGGCATCTCTGGCTGCAGGTGTTGCCGACGGAGGGTGGGGATCAGCGCGCGAAACTGCAGGAATCGCTGGTCCGGCAGCGGCTGGAGAAGTATCCGGATGACTTTGGCGCGAACTTCACGATGGGCGATTTGATGCTGACGAACGGAGACGCCGCGGCAGCTGCCACGTACTTCGGGAAGGCATCCGGTGCGGATCCGCGCAGCGCTTTGGCGGCCACGGAATGGGGTATTGCTTTGTTCTCCGGTGGCCGCCTGGCGGAAGCGGAAGAACGGTTCAAACGCGCTCTGGCCATTGACCCTTCGTACACAGATGCACGGTTCGATCTTGCCAGCGTGGAAGCGGCGAGCCGTGAGTGGGAGCCCGCCGCCACGGATTTCCGCAGGGTCTTGCAGGAGCGTCCGGCGGATTCCCGCGCCAGCCAGCATCTTGGTGAGGTATTGGTGTTTTGGGGAGATGCGCTGCTCAAGTCGGGCAAGGGCGAACAGGCTCTGGCACGCTATCGGGATGCGCTACAGTTCAGGCCGGGGGATGCGCAGGTGCATGGTAAGGCGGGCGCCGCTCTGGCGCAGGCAGGGCGACTGGATGACGCTCAGGTGGAACTGGAAATGGCATTGCGGATCGATCCGAAATCTGAGCCCGCGAGGCAGACGCTGGACGTTCTGAAGGCCATGAAAGGTCAGAAATAGTAGGTCAGGGCTCGGTCACCTGCAGCACCTGATCCGTTCTTACATCCGTGAGCACCTGCTTCGCGCCGCCGGGCCACTGGATTTCGACGGTTTTCACCAATGTCGTGCTTCCTACACCGAAGTGCACGCCCCAGTCGGATGATGACGCATAGCCGGTAGCGGTGGTCATCTCGTTGTACTGCTTTCCGATCCTGATCTTCGCCCCGATACCTTCACGATTCGACTTTGTTCCACGCAGCCTGAGGATGAGCCAGTGTTGGGGCTCCGGGCTGATGTTTTCCCATAGCTCCGCCTTTTCGCCCAGCGAGGAGATGACTGCGTCGAGCTTCCCATCCCCGTTGAAATCTCCGAAAGCGGCACCCCGGTGCGCGGCTGCGAGGGTCATCCCGGCCTGATCTGAGACATCGCGAAAGACTCCGTTCTCATTCACGAAGACGCTGTTCTTTTCGCGGTAAATGGCGGGTTCGAACAGTTCGACGCGGTCATTCACATGCGCGTTGGCGGTGAAGATATCCTTCCAGCCGTCGTTATTGAAATCGAAGACGCCCAGGCCCCAGCCGCTGTGTTTAACCGAGAGCGAGCCGAGCTTTGACTGGTAGGTGCCATCGAAGAACACGCCTTTTCCTGCGTTGCGGAACAAGGGATATGTCTCGCCTGCAAGCGCGGTCACAAAGGCATCGGGCAAACCGTCGTTGTCGTAATCGCGGAACTCCACGCCCATGCTGGCGACCGCCTTGCCATGATCGCGCAGTGCGGTTCCGGCGAGCAGGCCCACTTCCTCAAAAGTTCCGTTGCCCTTGTTGTGGAACAGGAAGTTGGGCATGTTGTCATTCGTGACAAACACGTCCGGAAAGCCGTCATTGTCGTAATCGGCAAAGGCGAGGCTCATGCCGCGCCCGGCAGTTTGGGCAATGCCCGCGCGCGCCGAAACATCCTCGAAGGTGCCATCCCCGCGATTGCGATACAGCGTGCTTGCCAAGCCTTCAAAGTATTTGGGATGGCAATAGATGCGGATGCCGCGGGCCTGATCTCCACAGAATCGGTCATAAGCCGGGGACCATTTTGCGTAGTGGACCACCCAAAGATCGAGCTTGCCGTCACGGTCGTAGTCGAACCAACCCGCGGCGACTGCCCAGTCGCCGCTTTTGATGCCCGCCCTTGTGGTGACGTCCTCGAACCGCCCGTTCCCCGGATTGCGGTAGAGCGTGTTTCGGTTCACTCCGGCGACGAACAGATCGGAGTGACCATCGTTGTCGTAGTCGGCTGCAGCCGCACCCATCGAGTAGCCTGCCCCGGCCACGCCTGCTTCATCTGTGACGTCGCGGAAAGTCATGTTGCCCTGATTGCGATAGAGCCGGTTGTGGAACTTCGGGGCAGATTTTTCAAGCGAAGGAATCTCCGCGCCATTTGTGAAGTAGATATCAGGGCGGCCGTCACCATCGAAATCGAATACCGCAATCCCGCCGGGCATGGTTTCGATCATGTGCTTGCGGTCGGTGGGATTGTTTTCGAGCACGAACGAGATGCCGACCTGGGTCGCCACTTCACGGAAGCGTATGGGCGGGGTGGGCATTGTCGCGGCAATCGCGACCAGCGCCGCAATGAGCAATATGCCGGATGATACTCTCATTGCGGAGGCAGGATCTGAGCTTCCCGTGCGGCTTCCTCCTTCTGATCCGCCACTTTTTTCTGCAACTCCTGGTATCGCGTCATGGCTGTCTGGGCCTTCGCCTGATTCCCGGAGGCCTGGTACGCACGCGCCAGTTGGTAATGCAGACTGCCGTCATCATCCAGTTCCAGCGCTTTCTCGAGGTGTGGCGCGGCTTCGGCAAACTTCCCCAGACGCGACAGGGACAGCCCCAGGGAAGCATCCGCAGCACGCATCCCTGAGTCAGCTGCCAGCGCCGCGCGCAGAAACGGAACTGCCTTCTCTGGTTCTTCCAGACGCAGCCAGCTATCGCCGGCCGTGAAGTTCATCTCCGGAGACCGCGGATCGCGGTGCAGGGCTTTTTCCGCTTCGGCAAGTGCGGCCCGATAGTCGGCCGCGAGGAAGTACGAGACCGCCAGTTCGTGCTGCAGGCGCGGATTCCCCGGCGCGAGTTCGAGCGCGGCTCGCCACTCCTTCGCGGCTTCCAGGTGCTGGTTCTGATCCCGCGCAATCTCGGCCCGTACCTCATGGAGTTCCATTGAGGGGGGCAGCTGCCCCAGGCGCACCAGGGACTGCAGGGAGAGTTCATTCGCTGCTTTAGCCCTCCAGTAGAGCGCTTCCGGGGTGGCTGGGCCCGTGCGAGGCAGCGTCACCGCCTGGAGATCGTGACCGGCTACAAACTGACATTCCGCGGCGTGCGCGGCGCAATCCGCCGGGGGCAGGGATTGTTCTTTGGCGGCCTCGGCAGTCGCCCATTCCGGGTGGCCGGTCTTCCGATAAACCTCCGCGAGAGCCGCGTGGACTCCGTGGATCCCCGGCAAGTCTTTCAGAGCCTGGTTGTAGAAGAAGAATGCACTCTTATACTGGTGCCGTTGCACGCGTGTATCCGCGATCAGTGCTGCAACGTAGGGTGATTGCGGATCGCGTTTCTGCAGCCGGTCGAACGCGTTCGCAGCCATGGCCTGATAAGTCATTCCAAGGCCGTACCACGCGCGTGGATCGTTGCCGACGAGTTCCGTGAGCTTGCGATACTGCTCGGCAGCCTGATCGAACCGGGCTGCGCCGTTCAGGGCGTCTGCGAGCATGCCGCGCGCATCCGGATTAGCTGGTTCCGCCGCGACCGCTTTTTGCAGAGGGCCCACTGCGAGTTCAGGTTGTTTCAGGGCCAGCCTTGCGGCGCCCAAAGACATTAATGCGGGCAGAAGCTTTGGCTGTGTTTTCAAAACGGCTTCGAAGAGCGGGACCGATTCTTTCTCATGGCCAGCCATATGCTCCGCCAGGCCCAGGTTCAGCAGCAAGCCTGGATTACCTGGCATCGCGGCAATCAGCTCTTTGTAGATCGGGATGGCCTGATCGAAACGGCCAGAGGCCATCAGTTCTTTCGCACGCTGAGATTTCGCGGCAGGGTCGTCCGCGTGCAGCAGCCCGCCTGCGATTGCCGAAAAATAAAGGGCGGACAGCATCACTGTCCGCCCTTTGCAGTTTCGAATGCGTGCTACCACTGCGCCCGTAAGCCAAAACGCACCTGACGTTCGCCAGTTGCGCTGGTGACCTGGAAGAAAGAGGTGGAAGTAACATCGCCGGCGGTCACACTACCGAAGTGAGATGTGTTCGCCACGTTGAAAGCTTCCGCGCGGAACTGCAGACGGAGGCGTTCTTTGATGGGGAACTCGCGAGTCACATCCAGGTCCGTATTCAGTACCCCGGGGTTGCGGAGGATGTTACGTCCGCTGTTCCCGAAGCTATTCGCTGCCGTTACGGGTGCGAAAGCAGACGGATTGTAATAGAACTGACCGGGCCCCACCTTGCAGGGGCGGTCCACCGTCGGAAGTACCTGGTTGGCGGTCTGCGTGTTGTTCGGAGCGTTGAGCCCCGAACCCGGAGCCATTACGGTAAATGGTGTACCCGTGTAAGCTGCGAATATTCCATTCACCTGCCAGTCACCAAGGATGGCCGCCGCAAATCCGGATCGGGCATACTTCTTGCCCTTACCAAACGGCAACTCATAGACCCAACCTACCTGCAACACGTGCTCCCGATCAAAGCCGGCAGTCGCGCGATTGCGCTGGAAAGCCGGTGCCCAGTTCCAGCCCACGCTGGCCCAGCCATCGGCATCCGTGTAGTCGATCGTCTTTGAATAAGTGTAGGCGCCCTTCACCATGAACCCTTTGGAGAAGGATCGGTTCACGGCAACCTGCAGTGCATGGTAGTTAGAACTCAGATAGCCGTCCCACATGTTGGTGGGGACGGTACGGCCGTATCTGGCATATTGGGGCAGGCCG
>JAUZEU010000355.1 GCA_030838885.1 Bryobacterales bacterium
CCTGATCAGCACGGGCGGGGGCGGCCTCTTCTACTGTTTCGCCCAATAATTAGACGGTATTGAGGTACGGGGGACTCGTGTCCCCCAGCCTGCCCGGCATCAGGCTGTCCCGATCGCCTCCCGAATCGCATGCCACAATATCCTCTGTATGCTCTCTCTTCGCGCGGCGCTAACCGGTGCTCTGTTCACTCTGGCTCTGAACATTTCCGCCCAGACCCCGACCAAACCAGTTGACCCACTGAAAGTGACGCCAGGCTTCGATCTTGGAGCTATTGATCGCAAGGCGAATCCGTGCGAGGACTTCTATCAGTTCGCCTGCGGAACCTGGTTGAAGAACAATCCCATCCCATCGGATCAGTCCAGCTGGGGGCGCTTCAGCGAACTCGCAGAACGGAATAAAGCCATTCTGAGGCAGATCCTGGAAGAGGCCGCGACCGCAAAAACTCAGGACGCGAACACGCAGAAGATTGGCGACTACTACGCGTCCTGCATGGACGAGAAGACGATCGCAGCCAAAGGAATGTCTCCGCTGAAGCCTGTGCTCGACCGGATCGCCGCCCTGAAGAACCTTCAGGATCTCTCGGAGGAGACGGCCAGACTGCATCGACTCGGCGTCAACGTGCTGTTCAATTTTTCGTCCGGCCAGGATTTCAAGGACTCCAGCGCCGTGATCGGCCAAGCGGACCAGGGCGGGTTAGGCCTTCCCGAAAAAGACTACTATTTTCGCAGCGATGCAAAGGCCGAAGAGACCCGACGCGAGTACGTCAAGTATTTGACCAAAATGCTGACGCTCTCAGGCGTGCCGGCACCAGAGGCGGAGAAGCAGGCGAATGCGGTAATGCAACTCGAAACCGCGCTGGCACGCGCATCGCTCGACGTGACCGCGCGTCGCGACCCCGAGAAGGTCTACCACAAGATGTCTCTCGCTGAATTTGAAGCGCTTTCGGATTCGTTCAGCTGGAGCCGCTACTTCGCGATCCTGCAGGCGCCCCCCATGGACAAGCTGAATGTCGCGGTGCCGGATTTTTTCAAAGGACAGGAAGCTCTGCTGAAGAGTACGCCAATAGAGACGTGGAAAACGTACTTTAAACTGCGCCTGATCACCGGCCAGGCCAACCTGCTTCCACCCGATTTCGACAAGACGAACTTCGCTTTTTACGGAACGTACCTCACCGGAACCAAAGAGCAGAAGCCGCGATGGCGGCGTTGCACCTCCTGGGCGGATGCGGATCTGGGTGAAGCGGTGGGCAAGGCTTATGTTCAGCGGACCTTCGGTGAGGAAGGGAAGCAGCGCACCCTGGATATGGTACATAAGCTGGAAGGCTCCCTCGGTCAGGATCTGCAGCAGTTGACCTGGATGACGCCGCAGACCAAACAAAAAGCGATGGAGAAGCTGCACGCCATCACGAATAAGATTGGTTATCCGGACAAATGGCGCGACTACTCCGCCTTAACTGTTATTCGCGGCGACGCCTTGGGTAATTCGCTGCGTGCCAATGAGTTTGAAACCAACCGGCAGTTACAGAAGATCGGAAAGCCCGTGGATCGGGAAGAATGGTTTATGACCCCGCCTACGGTGAACGCCTACTATGACCCCCAGATGAACAATATCAATTTTCCGGCCGGGATTCTGCAACCGCCTTTCTTCGATAAACAGGCCGACGATGCGACGAACTACGGAGCTATAGGCGCGGTGATCGGGCACGAACTGACGCACGGGTTCGATGATCAAGGCCGACAGTTCGATGCCAAAGGCAATTTGAACGACTGGTGGACCGAGGCCGATTCAAAGGCTTTTAAGGAGCGGGCGGACTGCATTGTGAAAGAATACTCTGCGTTCGAATTGCCGGGCGGCGTTCACATGAATGGCGAACTAACATTGGGCGAGAACACGGCGGACAACGGCGGGCTTCGGATAGCGTGGATGGCACTCATGAACGACCTGGCCGGCAAGACTCTGCCGAAGAAGGATGGGTTCACCGAACAGCAGCGATTCTTCCTCGGATGGGGCCAGGTCTGGTGCGACAACGAAACGGAAGAAGTGCAGCGCATGCAGGCCCAGACGAATCCGCACGCGATTGACCGGTTCCGGGTAAACGGGGTGGTTTCAAATATGCCGGAGTTCCAGACGGCGTTTGGCTGCAAAGCCGGTCAGCCCATGGTGCGCGGCGAGAAGTCGTGCCGGGTCTGGTAGGGCGTCAGCGCTGGTAGATTGCGCGGCGGTTTGGTCCTGCCGGAGGTCGTTCTCCTCGTCAGATGGCTCGTTCAGGTGGTAGTAATACGTGACCATGCCCGCCACCACGCAAGTCGCGAGCAGCAGGCCGGCGTAGACCCACACGCGCCGGGGAAGGGAACTCTCCGCAGTGGCCACGCAGGCGGTGATAGCAACGATGAGCATGGCCGCAAACAGGTTGAGGCCGAGTTTCCAGCCCCAGAACATGAGTTCCAGATGATACTGGCCGCCCACTGCGGCCCAAAACGAAGACAGAACCTGAACGGCGAAGAGAAATTCCACTATTAGAAGCGGGCGGAGAAGTCGGCTGCTCATCGCTGTAGGTTATGACGGGAACGAAACCGGCAGAATGCTCGTATTGGTTTTAAGGATATCCTGAACACTATGGCAGCAGTCAGCACGGCGGGGGATTCTTCCGCCAAGGTCCGGCTCATATACGACCTTTCGAGCGCTCTCAGTTTGGCGTGGGATTCTATCCACTCTCACAAACTCCGCAGCTTTTTGACGCTGCTGGGTGTGATTATCGGAGTCGCAAGCGTTATCCTGGTCGGCTCTGCCATTGATGGTCTGGGACTCTACGCCCAGCAGAGCACAGCGAAGGCTTTCGGGAGCGAGTCGTACCTGATTGCGCAGGTGGCGAGTGCGGGGAACATGACCCGTAAGCAGTTTTTCGACAAGATCAAGTACAACCGGCAGATCAAGCTGGCGGATGACCGATATCTGCAGGCCGCCAACGGCGCGAATACACTCTACAGTCCGTACCGCCAGAGCCAGGTCGATACTAAACGCAACAATCTGACATCGGAAGAAACGTCGATTATCGGTGTCTCGGCGGACATGGTCGATATCAGGGATATCGGAGTTGTGGAAGGGCGCTTCTTCACCCCCACCGAGGAGCAGAGCGCGTCATTTGTAGCCGTGATCGGCGATGATCTGAAGACGACTCTCTTTCCGGACGGCGGCACGCCGCTCGGGCGAACCTTCAAAGTCCAAAATCTGGAGTTCACCGTCGTCGGCGTCCAAGAGCGGCTGGGTTCTGCCTTCGGCCGGAGCCAGGATAATTCTGCCTATATTACGATATCGGCTTTCAACCGGCTGTTCGGTTCGGGGCAGGGAATCTCACTATTCGGACGTCCACGCCCCGGCAGTGGATATACGATGCAGCAGTCCCTTGATCGAACGAGAGTGGCGCTCCGCAACAAGTTTCATCAGCGTCCGGGCGAAGCGGACCGCTTTGACTTTCTGACGCCGGACGCGATCCGCGGCTTTATTGACAGCCTTCTTTCGATGGTGGCCGCGGTGGTCGTTCCGATCACGATGATTTCGCTGGTGGTGGGTGGAATCGTCATCATGAATATCATGCTGGTGAGCGTCACGGAGCGCACGCGCGAAATCGGCATCCGGAAATCGCTGGGGGCACGCAGGTCAGACATCATGTGGCAGATCCTGATTGAGTCGGTCATTATGGCGGGGGCAGGGGGAGCGCTGGGGGTATTGATTGGTGCAGTGCTCACCACAGTCCTGACTGCGGCATTTGGAGTTACCCTCCGGGTGACACCGTTCTACGTTTTCCTGTCTGTGTTTGTCTCGGGGGCTGTGGGTGTGGCGAGCGGATGGTACCCGGCCTCGAAGGCGTCAAAGCTCGATCCTATTGTGGCTCTAAGGAGCGAATAATGCAGCTTTCTCCCCGTGAGAACATCACGATGGCGCTGAGCGCCGTCTGGTCCAACAGGTTCCGGTCGATGCTGACCATTCTCGGTATCGTCATCGGTATCACAACGGTGGTGACTGTCGCGTCGCTCCTGACAGGTCTGCGTGCGGGCATGGTGACCTTCTTCCAGGAACTCGGGCCCGACAACATCTTCATCTATAAAACCAGTGGTGACCCGAACTCTAACTTCGCCTCGCCCAAAGAACGCAAACGCCGCGCCATCAAGAAGGAGTACGCGGATACAATCAAGCGCTACGCGACCAACGTGGAGGAAATTTCACTGGCGCTCTTCATTCCGGGCGCTCAGAACGGACACGTGATAACCGCCAAGGTGCCGGGCTTCGAAACGGATACCCTGTCGATGATCGGTGTGACACCCAACGCGATTTCCACTTCTCCCAAAGACTTTGACCAGGGCAGATACTTTACTGATGAAGAAAACGAGCGTGTTGCCCATGTGGCTGTTGTTGGGTTTGACCTTGCAAAGGCGCTCTATCCGGACGGCAACGCGGTCGGCCGAACATTTATGCTCGATGGCGCCGAGTTCACGGTCATTGGGGTGTTTGCGAAGGCCAAAGGCGGATTTTTCGGGTCGAATAACGCAGACACCCAGATTCAGTTCCCGTTGAAGACCGCGGAATCACGCTATCCCCAGGTAGACCGGTACATGATCACCTGCAAGGGATTACCGGGTCACCGAAAAGACGCGCTGGATGAGGTGGATGGCATCATGCGGCGTATTCGCGGTATGAAGGCCGAAGAGATTGACGATTTCAGCATTTCGACGCCCGATCAGATCATTCAGCAGTTCGACAAAATCACGGGCCTGATCGGGCTGATTGCGATTGCAATTTCCGGGCTGGGACTCCTGGTGGGCGGTATCGGCGTGATGAACATCATGCTGGTGAGCGTAACTGAGCGCACCCGCGAAATCGGTATCCGAAAGGCTATTGGCGCGCGGCGGTTCGACATTATCGGCCAGTTCCTGGCGGAGGCGATGACGCTTACCGGCGTGGGCGGCGTGCTAGGGATTGTGATTTCCATTTTGCTGACCATGCTGGTGGGAGCATTGGTGCCGGCGCTGCCCAGCAGCGTGCCGACGTGGGCAGTAGTAACGGCGTTTTCAGTGTCGGTGGCGGTCGGCTTGTTCTTTGGCGTTTGGCCGGCCGTGAAAGCTTCCAGGCTGGACCCGGTTGAAGCCCTCCGCTACGAATAGACGGCATATCCCAACGCTGGACGGGTGGAGGGCTTTCGCCATCTTGCTGGTGCTTTGGGCGCATCAGGGGAATGTTTTCTATCGTTCTCCCGAAGCGTACCTGCGCGGCGGCCTGTTCTATTTCGGGACCTGGGGTGTGCTGATATTTTTCGGACTCAGCGGATTGCTGATTACGAAGCTGCTGCTGGAAGAACATACACGGACCGGTGGCATTGACCTGAAGGGCTTCTACATCCGACGGGCGTTCCGAATTTTGCCGCCCATGCTGGTGTATCTGGCGGTGGTGGCGGCTGCGGGTTTGCTGCAATCGGGCAGGGAAGTCTGGAGCTGCCTTTTCTTTTTCCGTAATTACCTGCCCTGGCAGCTTGGCGGGTGGTACTCGGGGCACTTGTGGTCGCTGTCAGTGGAAGAGCATTTCTACCTCTTTTGGCCCGCGCTGCTGATTTGGTTCGGAGTGCGGCGGGCATGGATTCCGGCTGTGCTCGTCAGCCTGGCTTGCGCCGGATGGCGATGGTACCTGAATTCTGCGCCCGGCGATGGGCGCACTGATTTCCGCCTGGACAGCCTGCTGCTGGGTGCGGCGCTTGCCTTCGTCCTCGATTCACCCTGGCTGGCGCGCTTGCTGAATCCTGCCGCATGGGTTGTCGCGATGGGTTTGTTGTTCGGAGCTATCTGGCTGGATTTACGGCTTTGCAGTTCGTTGCTGATTCCGTTGCTGATTGCGGGCACCGTAATACACCCGAAGTGGCCGCTGAGCCGCGCACTGGACTGGGCGCCGCTGCGCCGGCTCGGGCGGATTTCTTACAGCCTCTATTTGTGGCAACAATTGTTTCTGTACCCGCCGTGGCAACCGATGCCAACTGGTTGGGCGCAGAAGTTTCCGGTATCGCTGGCCGCAGCGTTTGCGTGCGCCACGGTCAGCTATTACCTGGTGGAGCGCCCTCTGATCCGTGTGGGGCGTCGGTTAGCTATTTCGTTACTGTCTCGCGAACCGGCACTGGTGTGAGCCAGCCGTGTGAATCGGGCTTGGCGCCGTTCACAATGGCGAAGAACTCTTTCTGAAGCTTTTCGGTAACGGGGCCGCGACGGCCTTTACCGACCGGGATGCGATCGATGGAGCGAACAGGCGTAATCTCGACTGCCGTGCCCGAGAAGAAGACCTCGTCGGCAATATAGAGCAATTCACGCGGCATAACCTGCTCGACGATTTGAATGCCCATCTCGGCCGCAAGCGTGAGGATAGTATCGCGGGTGATGCCCGGCAGCACAGACGTGCCAAGTGGCGGGGTGACGATTTTGCCATCGCGGACCACGAAAACGTTTTCGCCTGAACCCTCGCTCACGTAGCCGGATTTATCGAGCGCGATGCCTTCGGAGTACCCGTTCGCCATAGCTTCCATCTTGATGAGCTGGGAGTTCATATAGTTGGCGCCGGCTTTGGAGAGCGCGGGCAGGGTATTGGGGGCGATGCGGCTCCAGCTGGAGATGCAGACGTCCACACCTTCGGTCATCGCTTCGTCGCCGAGGTACTTGCCCCATTCCCAGCACGCCAGGTAGACGTCGACGGGGTTTTTGAGGCCGTTGACACCCATCTCCCCGTAGCCCCGCAGAGCGATCGGACGTACGTAGCAGGATCGAAGGCCGTTTACCGAGACCAGTTCCAAGATCGCGTCAGCAAGTTCCTGCGGCGTGAACTGGAAAGTGTCCATCCGGTAAATCTTCGCGGAGTCCACCATTCGGCGGACATGTTCGCGGAGCCGGAAGACGGCTGGGCCGCCCGGGGTTTCGTAGCAACGAATGCCTTCGAAAACCGAGCTGCCATAGCTGACGACGTGCGAAAGGACGTGAATTTTAGCATCGTCCCACGCGATAAATTCTCCATTGCGCCAGATCTTCTCGGTGGCCTTCAACATTTCATTAGTATAAACAGGCGACAGGTGCGAGCACGTTTTTCGAGAGATTCAGGATGACCATGTGGTCCGGAATTCAGCGTACAGTGTGAGGCCGCCGCACGCGTAGATAGTCTGACCAGTAATGTAGGCAGCTTCATCGGAGGCCAGAAAGGCGAACACGTTGGCGATCTCCGCCGGGGTGGCGGGGCGGCCCATGGGGATGTGGCTTTCGACTGCGGCGCGGGCGGCGGGATCCCCGGTCCAGGCTTTGTTGATGGGAGTAACCACGGCGCCCGGCCCGACGGAGTTGACCCGGATTCCGGCAGCCGCATACTCCAGGGCGAGCGTCTTTGTGAGGTTCCCGATGGCGCCCTTGCTGGCGGAATAAGAGAGGTATTGCGGCTTGGGAATGATCTCATGAACGCTGGTGTTGTTCACGATGGCGCCCCCGCCGGGCCGGGATAGAAAGTGGCGGATCGCCTCGCGCGAACAAAGAAAGGTGCCGTTCAGGTTGACGCTGAGGACGCGGTTGAACTCTCCCAGCGTAAGTTCATGAGAAGGCGAGGCCTGCTGAATACCGGCGTTGTTAATCAGGATGTCGAGTCTGCCCAACTGTTCGGTGACCGATGCAAACATTTTCTGGACCTGTGCCTCGTCTGAAATGTCGCCCTCGACAAGTATGGCTCGCGTGCCGGGGCTCGTTTTCATCACTTCGGCGAGGGTTATATTGGCATCGTCCAATTCCGCGTGGCTGCGGTGATTCACGGCAATGTTGCAGCCCTCGTCTGCAAAACGGACCGCCACGGCCCGACCGATGCCCGATGATGCTCCTGTTATGAGAACGCTCTTGCCTTTCAGTCCCTGCATAGCCACCTCAGGGGAATAATACCGTTGTGCCGGGTGCAGGCGTCCTCGGGAAACTATGATCGCCCTTTGGTTACGTCCGATAACACATATTATGTCAAATTATTCTCGCGAGGCACAAATCTCAGGGCCACAGAATTCATGCAGAAGCGGTTATGCTCCGGTGGTGGGCCGTCATCGAAAAGATGCCCCAGGTGCCCGCCACAGAGCCGACAACTCACTTCCGTCCTGTTTGTCCCGAAGCTGTGATCCGGCGATTCCAAAACGTTCGCCGTCGCGATTGGCTGGGTAAAGCTTGGCCAGCCTGTCCCGGAGTTGAATTTCAATTTCGAATCGAACAGCGCTGTTCCGCAGCAGACGCAGAGGTACAGTCCATCCCCATGGAAGTTCCAGTATTCACCGGCGAAGGCCAGTTCCGTGTCTCCGCGCCGGGTCACCATATACTGGTCGACCGGGAGCGAGGCTTTCCATTGCGCATCGGTTTTCCGGATGGTCGGTAGCTCGACGGTGCCGGTTAAGCGGCCGGTGGCGTCGAATCGGGAGATACGGACTTTGGCAGGCAACCGGGAGGCGGCCTCCTCAGGCGGACCGACAAGCCATTGGTCCAGACCCCAGCTGCCTGCGCCCGCCAGCGTCAGCCCGAGGAAGACCCTGCGTTCGAGACCCATCAGTTCCCTGCTCCGTTTTAAAGTTTCGTCTGGCCTAACGCGATCACGCGGCCAGTTCCTGGTTGCGCGACGAAAGCCACTAACCGTATGGGCGACCCCGGCTTCAGGTTCACAACCCGCTCGAAATCGCCAGGCAGGCCACGTTCCAGTTTGGCCACTTTTTCGATCGCATACGCGACGGCCACATGTGAGAGACCACGGCCGGAATTCTCGCCGCGCAATACCTGCGACTTCATGGCGTCGTGAGCGACCGCAAGATATAAAATCCCTTCGGCAGCGCTATCCACATGAATCGTTACGCGTGCCTTCCTGTCCAGAGCTTCGGCGGCAAGGTGAAGCGGCGTCTTGATTTGCCGTGCCGCCTCCCGTATCGCCTTTTCGGCCTCGCGCTGATCGCTGCCGACGAATCCTTTCACGCCATCTACCACCAGTTCGGGCGTGTAGGTCTGGCCATCCAGGTGAGCAGCATACTCGCGCTGGCGCTGACTGAAGACCGGCGACGAGAAGGGGTCCGACCATCCGAGGTGATTCCAGTAGTCCACGTGCTCGCTGAGTACAATGACATCGGCGCCGGCAATTCCCTGCTCCCGATCCAGTTTTTCCAGAAGGCGGTCGGCCGGTGGGCAGCTGGAACAGCCTTCGGAAGTAAACAGTTCCAGCAGGACCGGTACGCGTGCCGTTCCGGATTCGCCGAACAGAAGCGCTCCGGCGAAAAGAAGGCTTCCGAGCAATCCAAAGAGGTGGCGCATGTCAATACTATGGCAGCTGATTCGGAGTTTATTCCCGTGATCCCGTTCACTTGGACAAAGACTGCCGGGGCACAGGGTGCGATTATGCCGCGAGTTGTTGAGGTTAGCTCCGATTCGGACCATTCTGGCCTCACATGCTACAATGAGAGTTCAATTCCTCATCAAGATCCACACCCATGTTACTGAGCATCAAGGAGATGGAGGTTCGCAGCATTCCGTTTGCGAACACCTGGCAACCCGGAGAGATCGATTTCTCGGATTCCGGAACCACGCAGTCCGGTCCGCTCACTGCGGAGGGCGTAGCCGAGATTCTGCCTCACTCCGGCGGAGAAGTTCGCGTGAAGGGCCGTGTGAAGGCGACGCTCGAAACCGAGTGCGACCGGTGCCTTAGCCGTGCCGTTTTCCAGATCGACACCCCGTTCGACCTCTTTTATCGCTTTTTAGATCCGGAATCCACCCCTGAAGACGAAGTTGCTATCGACGAAGGGGAGGCAGAAATGGGATTCTATGAGTTACCCGGCCTTGAGCTGGAAGACATTCTGCGGGAGCAGGTTCTGCTGCAGCTCCCGATGCAGCGTGTGTGCCGCGAAGACTGTAAGGGAATCTGCCTTGTGTGTGGCGGCAACCGGAATGAAACCGATTGCCAATGCAAGCCGCCGGCGGGGGACGAGCTTCCGGAAGACGATCGCTGGGGCGCACTTAAAACCGTTCACATTGAACACAGCAAGAATTAATTAAGGGAAGTTTACTGCAATGCCAAATCCGAAACGACGACACTCCAATGCGCGCACACAAAGCCGCCGCGCTCATGACGCCCTCCGCAGGCCGGCTCACGCCGAATGCCCCAATTGCCACGAGCCCAAAGTTCCGCACCGTGTTTGCCCGAAATGTGGACAATACAAAGGGCGCGAAGTCATTGAGACTGCAACGGAATAAAGTACTTCAAATTATCTGCGAACGCGATAACCTGAGCGAATGGTCACCATTGCAGTAGACGCGATGGGGGGCGACAAAGCCCCGGCCCCGGAGGTCGAAGGTGCCATTCATGCAGCCCTTGAATTTGGTCACCGGATCATTCTTGTAGGGGATCGCGATGAGATCCACCACAGCCTTAAAAGCCACTCTTCGGCGAGCACTCTGCCGATTGAAGTGCTCCATGCGACTGAGCGGATCACCATGGAAGATCATGCCGCCAAGGCTGCCCGCAGCAAGAAGGGCAGTTCGATGCATACGTGTGCCCGCCTGGTGGCCGATGGAAAGGCCGATGGTTTTTTGTCCGCTGGCAATACCGGTGCGTGTATGGCGATAGCCAAGATGGTTCTGGGCAAAGTGCCGGGTGTAGACCGCCCGGCTCTTTCCGGAGTCTTCCCTTCTCATAAAGGCAGCCCGGTCGTTGTAGTGGATGTGGGCGCGAACGTGGACTGCGAACCAGCCATGCTGGCACAGTTCGGCCTGATGGGCCAGATCTATTCCCGGCTGGTTCTGAAGGTAAAGCATCCCCGGGTGGGTCTCCTGTCTATTGGCGAAGAGGAGCACAAGGGGAACATGCTGACCCGTGAGGTGACCCCGCTTTTGAAGGATTTGGGCTTCGATTTCATTGGCAACGTGGAGGGGCGCGATCTCTTCTCCGGGAATGCCGATGTGATTGTCTGCGACGGATTTGTCGGTAACGTAGCGCTCAAGGTTGCTGAAGGGCTGGCGGAGATGATGGGCCGCATGCTGCGCGAGTCTCTGACGGCTTCGGTGTCCGGCAAGATTGGCTATGCGCTTTCGCGCTCCGCCTTTCGCGACTTCAGGAAACGGGTGGATTATTCCGAGATTGGCGGTGCGCCGCTGCTGGGCGTTAAGGGTGTTTGCATTATCTGCCACGGTCGTTCGGACTCCAACGCCATAAAAAATGCAATCAGAGTGGCGGCGGAGTTTGCATCCAGTAATATGAACCAGCGCATCGAAGAAGAACTCCGTGAGTTCGCGCAAGCGGATTAATTTATGCGCCTGACAGCTGTCTTCGCCCTCAGCGGGTTGGTTTTGTTTGGACAGGCTGAGAAATTTAACCATGTCCAATGGACGGCGTCGGTCGACCCGGCTGCAGTGGCGCCTGGCGGAACAGTGACTATCAAGCTGCAGGCGGATATTGATGCCGGTTGGCACATGTACTCGCTGACCACGCCTCCGGGGCCGATAGCTACCACCATCAAAACGATCGATAGCCCGGCTGTCGCGCAGGTGGCGATTTTTGAGCCTCCTCCCGTTCGTAAGTTCGATCCCAATTTCAACGCCGACACTGAGACGTACGAAGGCCAGCAGGTGTTTTACGCTCGCATTCAGCTAAAGAGCGATGTGCAGCCCGGACCGGTCACGATTACGCTGGAGCCCCGCTATCAAACCTGCAGTGGTACGTCGTGTATTCCGCCGCGAACACGGCAGGTAAGCGTGGTGCTGAACGTCGCAGGGAGTTCAACGGCTACCGCCTCCGCGATACCAGCGAATTACATAGAGGCCAAACCGGGTGCCCGCCCGCCCCCGGTTTCATCCAGTGCTCTGCAAGATTCAGCTCTCGGTGGCTTTCTCGCGCTGGCATTCGGCTTCGGATTGGCGGCAGTGTTTACTCCCTGCGTCTTCCCGATGATTCCGATCACCATGTCTTATTTCGTGGGTCAAAAAGGCGGATTTGCGCAGGCGTTTACGTTTTGCGTGGGGATCATTGTCCTGTTCACCGGACTCGGCCTGCTGGCGACAATCGCGCTGGGGCCTGCGGGTGTCAACCATATCGGCGCGAATGTCTGGGTGAATGCCTTTATCGCTCTGGTGTTCTTTGTCTTCGGGCTGAGTCTGCTGGGCGCATTCGAGATTACCATTCCCTCGGGGATTTTGACGAAGCTGAACAGCGCCTCCGGCCAGGGTGGTTACGCCGGCGCATTGTTGATGGGTCTGACTTTTGCACTTGCATCCTTTGCCTGTGTGGGACCGTTCATGGGCACGCTGCTGGCTGCATCCGTGACAGGCGGGAAACTCAGGCCTGTTCTCGGTATGGCATCTTTCGCAAGCGGTCTGTCGTTCCCGTTCTTCCTGTTGGCGCTGTTCCCCGCGTGGCTGAAAAAACTGCCCCGATCCGGTGAATGGCTGGCGAGGGTGAAGGTGGTGATGGGCTTCCTGGTCATGGCCGCCATGCTGAAATACCTGCACAATGTGGATGATGTCCTTCACGCCGGAATTCTGACGCGCGAACGTTTTCTCGCCATCTGGGTGGTGCTGGCGGTGATGACCGGGCTGTATCTCCTGGGGTTCCTGAGACTTCCTGGCATCTCACAGGAGCAGGAACTGGGGACGTCCCGCCTGCTCATCGGGATCCTTGCTGTGGCTGGCGGCTTGAGTCTGATTCCCGGCATGTTTGGAGCCAGGCTGGGCGATATTGAGGCCTATATCCCACCCGCAACTTCCAGCATTTTCTCTGGTGGCGGGGGTGCCGAGCAGCTCGTCTGGATGGAAAACGATCTGGACGGGGCATTCGCGAAAGCAAAAGCCGAAGGTAAAAGGGTGCTGGTCGATTTCACCGGCGATGCCTGCACGAATTGTAAGTGGATGAAGGCGAATATGTTTGTGCGTCCGGAAGTCGCCTCGGTCCTGAAGAATATGGTGCTGGTGGAACTCTATACAGACCGTTCCGACCCGCTTTCGGAATCATTCCAAAAGCTCGAAGCCGAACAGTTTAAGACCGTGGCGATTCCGTTTTACGTTCTTTATGATTCAGATCGGACTGTCTTGGCCACGTTCC
>JAUZEU010000360.1 GCA_030838885.1 Bryobacterales bacterium
GCCCGAAGGCGCCAGCTACACAGGCTTCATTTTCGCCAGCGGACCGGACCCACCCTTCGTTACCAACGCACTCCGGCGAGCCCATACTACGCTTCGATTTGAGATCCTTTCGGCGCTGGACGTTCTGGCTACCTGAAGACACCTGTTATTCTGGTGAACCAAATGACGCAGAGGCGCGCGCTCCCACGTATTTGCATCGCGCTCGGACTGCCCGATGTGCCACGCCTGATGGAACAGGCACGGCGCGAGGCGGAGGCAGGCGAGAACTTTCTGGAGTTCCGTCTGGACTATTTGCCGGAACCGGCGAAGGGAGCCCAGGCGATTGCCCGGTTCCTGGAAGAGTACCCAACGTGCACCGTTCTGGCCACGTGCCGACGCCATCAGAACCATGGACGTTTCAACGGCAGCATTGAAGAGCAACTGAAAATTCTGGAGCTGGGGATTCAGTTCGGCGCCCGCGCGGTGGATGTTGAGATTGAGACGGCCGAGGTTGTGCCTGAGCGTTGTGCGGAATTGCGTTCACGTGCTTACCTGATCGTTTCCTGGCATCACTTCGAAACGACTCCCCCGCTCGATCCGGTGCTGAAACGCATGTGCAAGGTACCGGCCGACGTGTACAAGCTGGTCAGCACGGCGCGCAAGCCGAGCGACACGGGCCGTATTCTGACGGCCAGCAAGATGAGCCCGAAGATCCCGCTGGTGACGCTCGCGATGGGCGAGATTGGATTCCCTTCCCGCGTGCTCTCGACGGCTATGGGGGCGGTTTTTACCTACGCAGCGCCGGCGCACGTGCAGGGAACGGCATCCGGACAGATCAACGCACGGCAGCTTCGGAGCATGTACCGCATCGATAAATTCACGAAGGCAGCAAAGATTTTTGCCGTGGTGGCCGATCCGGTGCGCCATTCGATGTCGCCGACCGTCCACAACCGCGCATTCCAGTCGCGGCGCATGGATGCGGTTTATGTGCCTCTGCTGGTGAATCAGAATCAGCTGCGCGATTTCTTCCAGTTCGCTACGGAACTGCCGCTGGCCGGTTTCAGCGTCACCATTCCGCATAAGCGGCGCATCATGCGCTATCTCGACCAGATAGATCCGCTGGCAAAGCGGATTGGCGCTGTGAATACGGTGGTACGGAAGGCGGGCAAGTGGCGCGGCTCAAATACAGATGCGGAGGCGGTATCCGGGCCACTGGCGAAACTGACGAGCCTGCCCAAGGCGACGGCGCTGATTATCGGAAACGGCGGCGCTGCACGAGGTGCCGCCTGTGCGCTGGCGGATGCAGGGGCAAAGGTGGCGCTAACCGGTCGTAACCCGGATCGCGTGCGCGCACTTTCGAGGCTGGTGGGTGGTGAGCCGATGTCTCATGAGCAAGTGATGATGCGCCATTTCGATATCGTGATCAATGCCACGCCTGTAGGGATGTGGCCGAACTGGGACGAATGTCCTTTTGAAGACAAAATTCCCGGCGAAATTGTGTTCGACATGGTCTACAATCCACTTGAAACACTGCTGATCAAACGCGCGCGGGAGCAGGGCAAACAAGTGATTCCGGGGCTGAAAATGTTTATCGAGCAGGCGGTTCGCCAGTTCGAGGTGTGGACTGGTGAGTCTGCGCCCCGTGCGGCGATGGAAGCCGCCGCCATCGACGCGCTGGAAACTCGGAATTCGGAGCAGAAAACATGAAGCTGTCCCGGAGACGACTGGCGGGGCTGGCGGCCGCCGGGCTGGTAGCACGGACAGAGGCGGCGCAGGCTCCGCAGGATACCCCAAACACAGATTTCGCAAAAGCGGCGCGCGATGCGATTCAGCGCAATTCCGAAACCTTAAGCAAGTTCGATGTGCCCATGGCAACTGAGCCGGCATTCCTGTTCAAGCCATGACTGACGACATATTTTTCGGGTCCGTATCGGAGCTGAACGCCCGGCTAAGAAAGAAAGAGTTTTCGACCGTAGAGTTGGCACGGGCTTTTGCAGAACGGCTGGAGCGGGTGGGGCCCCGCTATAACGCGCTGGCCCTGCCGTTAACGAAAGTCGCATTGAAGCGCGCGAAAGCCGTGGACGACGATCTGAAACATGAGCGCTTCCGCGGCGCATTGCAGGGAATCCCGTTCGGCGCGAAGGATCTGCTTTCGGTGGCCGGCCAGCCAACAAGCTGGGGAGCGAAGCCGTACGCTACTCAGGTGTTCGACCATACGGCGACCGTGCTCGACAAGCTGGATAAGACCGGGTCTGTGCTGATCGGGAAGCTAGCCATGGTGGAACTGGCCGGAGGGCCCGGTTACCGGATGGCGAGTGCGTCCCTGTTCGGACCTGGGCTGAACCCGTGGGACGTGACGCGCTGGTCCGGTGGATCGTCGAGCGGTTCGGGCGCGGCGGTTGCGGCAGGTCTTGTGCCGTTTGCGTTGGGGTCTGAGACGTCCGGTTCGATTCTCACGCCTTCCGCGTATTGTGGGATCACGGGCCTGCGGCCCACATACGGGCTGGTGAGCCGCCATGGGGCCATGGCGCTTTCGTGGACGATGGACAAGATCGGACCGATGTGCCGGAGCGTTGAGGACTGTGGGATCGTGCTGCAGGCGATTGCGGGCGGCGACAGCAAAGACCCGGGTTCCGCGGGGAAGAGCTTCTACTACACCCCGCAGTATGCCCGAAAGCTGAGCGAGTTGAAGGTGGGCTTCGCGCCGGCCGATGTGGAGCGGGTTGATCCGCAGGCGCGTCCGGCCTTTGAGGCCGCGATGCGTGTGATCCGCGAATCGGGCGTGCAGTTGGTGGAAGCGGCGCTGCCGGACTTTCCGTATGGTCCGGTTACTTCGACCATCATTGCGTGCGAAGGGGCTTCGGTCTTCGAGCAGCTGATTACCAATGGCAAGGTGCACGAGCTGGCCGATGCGAAGCAGATTGAGGGGCTAAAGGCAGGCCTGGAAATTCCCGCTAAGGATTACTTGCGGGCGATGCGGATCCGGTCACTCATTCAGAAGCGATTCCACGAACTGTTTGCGGATGTCGATATCTTAGTGGCGCCCGCGACCTACCGGATCGCGACTAAAGTGACGGATCCGCTGGATGCTGCGCCGCCTGGAACGGCCGCGGCTCCTTCTGGTGCACGGGGTATGAACGGTTTGATTCCGGCCGGGAATCTGGCGGGTCTGCCGGCCTTGTGTCTTCCGTGCGGGTTTTCGGAAAACATGCCGGTAGCGTTGCAGTTGGTTGGTCCGGCGTTCAGCGAGAACAGTCTGCTGGCTTTGGGGCGGGAATTTCAGAACCGGACAGGCTGGCACAAGCGGCACCCGTCAGTGGATTGACCAGTTGATGCCAGGCGAGTACTCAAGTTACCGGGATGGAGCAACCGGAGTACTGGTGCATCAGATGACCAGTCATCCGTGTATTAACCATCCGGCTTATTTCCTGCAGAGTTCCTTTACGCCGGACGGCGAGCGGATTCTGTTCACGTCATATCGGACTGGTTCCGCGCAGTTATTCTCGGTCCGTTTTGCGGGCGGCGACATTCAGCAGCTTACGGCCGGAGCGCCTATTCACCCCTACTCTCCCGCCATCCGCGGAAACCGGGTTTTCTTCGTGAGGGGTGGCGAGATCCGGGCGTGCCACCTGGACACGAATACTGAAGAGCGCATCGCAGCGTTTGACGGCCAGTTGGGTGAAGTATCGCCCGACGCTAACGGGGACTGGCTGGTGGCGGCGATGAAGTCAAGTGTGGGGTATGGGTTGGTGTGCGGCCGCAGTAACGGGTTGAACTGGCAATTTATACCGTTCGGGCGCACGGTCATCCATCCGCAGTTTCATCCGCTTGAACCGGAGTGGATTGAGTTTGCGGGAGATCCGGCCCCGCGTATGCATCGCGTTCGCCGCGATGGGACAGGGCTCGAGTGCCTGTATGAGCACGGGAATGACGAGTTCGTGGTTCATGAGGCTTTTCCGGCAGTCACCGGCGAACTGGTATTCACGATCTGGCCGCACGCTCTGTGCAGCATGGACTGGACAACGCGTCAGATCCGCAAAATCGCAGACTTCAACTGCTGGCATGTTGCGCCAAACCGGGCGGGAACGCAGGTTCTTTGTGATACCAACCATCCCGATACAGGCATCTGGCTGATTGATACGAAAGACGGGTCCAGGCACCAGGT
>JAUZEU010000395.1 GCA_030838885.1 Bryobacterales bacterium
CGACGAGGCCGAGACTAAACTGCAGGATGTGGAAGACCGGATCGAACGCCATCTGGCCACCCTGCTGGACCGGACGGACGGTGTTCCCATGCCCTCTCTGCGGCTGATCCAGGCCCCTGTGTTTCACGGCTACAGCTTTTCCCTGTGGATCGAGTTTGACAATGCTCCTCCGGTAGATGAAATCGAAGAGGCGCTGGGCAGCGATCTGATCGACGTGCACTCAGGCGATGTGGAACCTCCCACAAACGTGAGTGTCGTAGGGCAGGGCGGAGTCGCCGTGGGGGCGATTGCACCGGATCGCAACAACGGCAACGCGGTCTGGATGTGGATGGCGGCTGATAACTTCCGCCTGGCGGCAGAGAGCGCCGCCCTCATCGCGCGGGAGGTCATTTGAAGGGGCTTCTTCTCGGCCTTGCTCTACTCGTGAGCAGCTGCGGCTATGGAGTCGGGGGCAACACGAATCTGCTGCCCAAAAACATCCATACGGTGGCTGTGGTGCCCTTTGGAAATGGCACCACGCAATACAAGCTTTCCACCTATCTGAGCGAAGCAGTATCGCGCGAACTGATCGCAAGGACGGGCTATACGGTCGTCGCAGATCCCGCGAAAGCGGACGCAACCTTGTCCGGGGGAATCGCGAATATCTTCACCACTGCAACCGTTGCCGATCCTGTGAGCGGGCGTGGCACGGGCGCACAGGTGATCGTTCTGCTGCAGGTGCGGATGGTTGCAAAAGATGGTAAGGTCCTGTTCAACCGGCCCGACCTGGAGTTCCGCGAGCGGTATGAAATCAGCGTGGATCCAAAGCAGTATCTGGATGAGAGCCAGGCAGCGCTGGGGCGGCTGAGCAAAGATGTGGCCCGCAGCGTGGTCAGCGCGATTCTCGAGAATTTCTAGTCATGACTCCGGCACAGTTTCTCGCGCGAGTGAAGCGGAACGAAGTTCCTCCGGTGTGTCTGTTCCTGGGCCAGGAGGGCTACAATCGCAGGCGTTGTGCCGATGCGCTCCTCACGTCGGCGAAGGCGGCGGGCGTGGAGCCGGAGCGGCTGGATGCCGCGCAAACAGCGCTCGCCGCGATTATAGATGACGTGCGGTCCATGTCCTTATTCGCGTCAGAGCGCCTCGTATTTGTCCGGAATGCGGAGACCGCGATGCCCCGCGCCAGTCGAAGCGCGACAAGCTCCGCCGCTGAGGATGAAGATGGCGACGACACGGGGGGCTCAGGCGGCGGAAGTCCGGGCGATATTGGGCTGCTCGAAGCTTACGTGAAGAGCCCAACACCCGGCGTTACGGTCGTTTTTGAAGCGACCCGGTGGGACTTCGACGGCGACGACAAAGCCAAAGTCGAGCGCGTGCGGAAGTATTACGGCGCGATTAGCGAACTGGTGGAATTCCGGCGTTTCACGGTGGATGAGGCAAGGGCGGAACTCGACCGGATGGCTCGGGCGAAAAACGTGATACTGGATTCGGCAGCCGCGCAGGCCCTGGTTGAAGCCTTGGCTGCGGATGTGGCACGGATTGCCGTTGAACTGGAAAAGCTTTCGTTGTACGGCAAGCCAATCACGGCTGAAGATCTGCCATTGTTAGTGCCCGATGCCCGGCAGAGCACAATCTTCGGTCTGGTAGCGGCACTCGGCCGGCGTGACCGGGCAGGCGCATTATCCACGCTGGACGCGCTGGTACGGGAGGGCGAGTATCTGCCTCTGGCACTAACATTTCTCGCCTCGCAGTTCCGCATGGCGCTTGTGGCGAAAGAAGCGAACCTGCGAGGCGCGTCGGGAGTGCAGGGGCATTTCCAGAAGGCAGGCGTGCCCATGTGGGGATCGCGCGCGGAGCAAGTCTGGCAAACCGCTTCCAAATTTTCGAAGGACCAGCTGGAACGCGGCTTGAAGCTGATCTTCGAAGCCGACCGGGATTTGCGAAGCGCCAGGCCGGACGACCGCGTGATTGTGGAAAATTTCGTGGTCCGGCTTTGCGGCTAGTGTGAGAATTGATACAGAGAAAATGACTCCGTTAGTGACCCAGCCTCCATCCCGACTGAATGCCGACTGGGGCTACCAACCGCTGCCCGGCTTCTATGACGAAATGCTAGCCGCCACGGGCGATATCCGTCCCCACTGGGAGCCTCTTGTCGCAGCGCTGAACCAGATCGGGCCGTCCGGCCTTGCCGAGCGCTGGCAGGAGGGCCGGCGCCTCATTCATGACAACGGCGTCACCTACAACATCTACGGCGATAACGTCGATGGCCGGTTTCAAAGCATCGAACGCCCGTGGCCGGTGGACCCGCTTCCGTTTGTTCTGCCGCCTGCCGAATGGAGTGCGATCGAAGCGGCCATTGTGCAGCGGGCGACGCTGCTCAATCAGGTGCTGCAGGATCTCTATGGCCCCCGGCGGCTTCTGAAAGATCGCAAGCTGCCGGCAGACTTCATCTTTGGGCACCCGGGCTTCCTGCGGCCATGTTGCGGTATCGTGCCTCCGGGAGACACATGGCTGCACAGCTACTCCGCCGACATAGCCCGCTCGCCTGACGGCCGCTGGTGGGTTCTCGCAGACCGCACGCAGGCTCCCTCCGGTTCGGGCTATGCTCTGGAGAACCGGCTCGTTTCGCTCCGCGTTCTGCCCGATGTTTTTCGCGCCGGCAACGTACAACGCCTCGCGCCGTTCTTCCAGGCCTACAAGAATACGCTCCGTTCGCTGGCGCCGAAACGCGAAAACCCCCGCATCGTGCTGCTTACTCCGGGCCCATTCAATGAGACCTGGTTTGAGCATGCCTTCCTCGCGCGCTACCTGGGCTTCACGCTGGTGGAAGGTGGCGACCTCACGGTTCGCAACAACAACGTTTACCTGAAAACCCTGGGTGGGCTTCTGCCTGTCGACGTGATTGTGCGCCGTCAGGATGACACGTTCTGCGATCCTCTCGAACTTCGCGGCGACTCCATGCTGGGTGTCCCCGGTCTGGTGCAGGCAGTGTGGTCCGGTAACGTAGCCGTCGCGAATGCGCTGGGCTCGGGGCTGGTGGAATCCTCAGGCCTCGCCGCGTTCCTGCCCGCACTTTCCCGGCACATGCTGGGCGAAGAACTGCGCATGCCGAATATTGCCACGTGGTGGTGCGGTGAAGATGGCCCACGGGCTCAGGTCGCCGGTCGTCTGGCGCATCTGGTGATCAAGCCGGCCATTCCGGCGCTGGACTTTCAACCGATCTTCGGCGCGCGCCTCGGCCCGAAACAGCGGGCGCTGCTCATCGAGAAGATCAAGGCCAGGCCGACCGCCTATGTTGCACAGGAGCAGGTGTCGCTCTCGACCGTTCCGGTAGCGTTCGATGGTCAACTGGACGCACGCCACCTGGTGCTGCGCGTCATGGCCGTCGCTACCGATGGCGGTTATGCTGTGATGCCCGGCGGCCTCACGCGCGTCACGTCGTCTCTCGATAGCCTCGTCGTCTCCATGCAAAAGGGCGGCGGCAGTAAAGATACCTGGGTTCTGGCTGACGCCCCTGCGCCCGCGTTTAGCCTTCTGCGGCGTGCGGCAGGGCCGTTGCCCGTCAGCCGCGCAACCTTCGATCTGCCGAGCCGCGTTGCCGATAATCTCTACTGGCTGGGACGCTATCTGGAGCGGTTCGAGACTGCCGTTCGCACCGTTCGTGTGGTGTTGCCGAAGCTCTATACCGAAAGCGACGCCATGAACAACGCCGCCTTGCATTGCTGCCGCAACATCCTCGCCGGCGGTGGCTGGGTTAAAGCGGCGGAGAGCGAACGCCTCACTGAAGCCGAGGTGCTGGCGGCCATTACCGATCCTGAAGTCCGCACCAGCCTGCGCGCGAGTTCAGGCGAAATCCGGCGGGTAGCGCGCTTGCTGCGTGACCGCATTTCCACCGATTCCTGGCGGGTGCTGAAACAAATCGATACCCAGTTCACGGCTTCCCTGCCTGACGATGCGCTGCGTAACAGCTGGGCGCAGGATCTCCTCGATGACGCAGTGATCTCGCTCGCCGCCTTCAGCGGCATGGGAACGGAAAACATGACGCGCGGCCACGGCTGGCGTTTTCTCGATATGGGACGCCGCCTGGAACGCGCTGTTCAGACTGTGCAACTGGTGCGCCGCGGGTTGGGCTTCGAGATCGAACCGGGCGATGCGGAGCTCGCGACCATTCTGGAAATTGCGGACAGCACCCTGACCTACCGGTCGCGATATCTCAATGCGATGCAGACGGACCTTGTGCTGGACCTCCTGCTGCTCGATGAAGGCAATCCCCGCTCCGTCGCTTACCAGCTCTCCAGGCTCCGCAAGCATGTGGATCGGCTGCCGGAGAGCCACCCTCCGAGCGGCACGCCTCGTGAGGCGCGGTTGGCGCTGAGCCTGATCACCTCCGTTCAGCTGGCCGAAACCACTGAGTTGGTAAAGCTTCCCCGGCTGGACGAATTCACTGCCAGGCTCGATGCAGATCTCAGCCTTCTTTCCGACATGCTGAGCGCCGTTTACTTCTCACATCAGACA
>JAUZEU010000403.1 GCA_030838885.1 Bryobacterales bacterium
GTATAAAGACTGCGCCGGTAGAGCGCCTCCCCATGATCCTGGCGATAGTCTTCCCCGCCCGACAATTCTTTCCAGAGCCCTTCCGGCTGATAAGGCTTTACGGACGGCCCCCCTCTTTTCTGCACAAGCAGACCCGCCAGTGCCAGAGCCTGATCGCGCACCATTTCCGCAGGCATGCGGAAACGCGGACCGCGCGCGAGCAGACGATTTTCGGGATCGCGCTGCAGCATCTCTGGCGAGACTTTGGAGGTCTGCCGGTAAGTGGCGCTCATCACAATAGCCTTCTGCAGGGCCTTCATATCCCAGCCGGTGCGGACGAATTCGGTAGCGAGCCAATCGAGCAGTTCGGGGTTGGACGGCCATTCACCCTGCGAGCCGAAGTCTTCGATGGTTTTGACGATGCCAACGCCAAAATACATCTGCCAAAAGCGATTCACCGCGACGCGGGCGGTGAGAGGATTGGCGGGGTCAACAAGCCAGCGGGCGAACGTGAGCCGGTTCTGCTCCGTTGCTGCTGGCAGGGGAGGTAAGACGGCCGGAACGCCGCGCTGCACTCGTTCACCGGGGTGATCATACGCCCCACGCTGCAGCAGATACGCCTCACGAGGCTTCTGCATTTCCTGCATCACCATCACGGTGGGAAGCGTATCCGCAAAGTGGTCACGGCTCTCGCGGCGGGTCTGGAGTTCGTGCCAGGCATCGCGGATGGGAGCCGGCGCGAACTGATCCAGCCAGGCGAGCCGGAGCTTGTCATTCTGCGCCGTGGTACGGCTGGCGGGGGCGATAGCGGCAATGGCGCCCAGCGACTCAGGCGTGGCCAGCACGGCCACCTGCGAAGCGGGCAAAGTGTTCCTGTAGATACGAACATCGGCGATACTGCCCTGGAAGCGAATGCCCGGAGCAGCGGCTGCACCGATGCGCAGAGGCTCTTTGACGCGGAAGTCCTGGTTCATGTAATCCAGGTTGACCTTCAGTTCGCGCGCGATACCGTCCACGTAGATCTTCACGCCCTCCGCATAACGCGAGCCATCGTAAGTGACGGCTACATGGTGCCAGCGATTGAGGTCAAGCGGTTCGCGGGTCTCCACGCGAATGGCATCGTCCAGCCACCGCAACACGAAGTTGGCCTGCACGTGGCCGTTGCTCAGCACGAGACTGTAGCCTGCCGTTTCCGGTTCACCTTTGGCACGGGTCACGATGGGGCCATCGGGCGCAGTCGGTTGTATACGGGCCGCAATGGTGAATTTATCGAGGAAACCAAAGTTCGCCACATCGCCGGCGTCTGTAGTTGGTGGTTGCGGGAACTCCGCTTCCAGTTCGCGCGTGCTGTACCACTGCGGGTCGGCATCGATGTGTTTCTCCCACTCGCGTTGCCCCCGAAGAGCCTCGGAATTCAGCAATGCAAACTTCTTTTCGGCATCCTTGATGCGGGTGTCAAACTCGCGCAACTGCGATTGCTGAGCTGGTGTGGGCGCTTTGATCAGCGGCGGAGAATTTCCGTACTTCTGCGCATTCCCCCGTTCCGGAAGATTATTGAAGAACGCGTAGAGCTGGTAATACTCGCGCTGAGCGATCGGATCGTACTTATGATCGTGGCAGCGGGCACAACCAGTGGTCAGCCCCAGGAACACGGTGGAAGTCGTGTCCACGCGATCGACCACGTATTCCACCGCGTACTCTTCAGGCACAATGCCGCCTTCACCATTGCCACGGTGGTTGCGATTAAACCCGGACGCGATCCTTTGATCGAGCGTGGCGTTCGGAATCATGTCGCCTGCCAGCTGCTCGATGGTGAACTGGCTGTACGGCAAATTGCGATTGAAGGCGTCAATCACCCAGTCCCGCCAGCGCCACATAAAACGTTCGGCATCGGTCTGATAGCCGTTCGTATCGGCGTAGCGAGCGGCGTCGAGCCAGCGGATTGCCATGCGCTCTCCATACCCTGGCGACGCGAGAAGACGGTCGATGACCTTCTCATACGCGCTCGCAGACGAGTCGTTCAGGAACGCGTCTGCCTCTGCAAGCGTTGGTGGAAGCCCGGTCAGATCGAAGGTGACGCGGCGCAGCAGGGCTGCTTTGTCAGCCTCGGGTGACGGCTGAAGCCCTTCCCGGTTGAGGCGGGCGCGCACGAAGTAGTCGATTGCATTCTGTCCTGGTGGAACCTGGCCGCGTTGCGGAGGGATAAACGACCAGTGCTTCTGCCATACCGCGCCTTCCGCGATCCAGCGTCGCATCAGCTCGGTTTCAGAGGCCGTAAGGGCGGGCCCGGCGTAGGCGGGTGGCATGCGGGTAGGTTTGTCGCCGGCCGTAATGCGCCTGATTAATTCGCTGCGTTCAGGGTCCCCTGGAACGATGGCGAAATGGCCGCCCATGTCCTGCTTTGCGCTGGCTTCGTTATCGAAGCGGAGTTTGGATTTCCGCGTGGTGGATGACGGGCCATGGCAGGTATAGCACCGGTCGGAAAAAAGAGGGCGGATGTCGCGATTGAATTCGACCGGCTGGGCCTCTGCAGACCACGCCGGAATGCAAAGTATCGCAGCGACTGTGCCAGCAAACGTGAAGACTCTCCGCAGCATTCCGATACCAACCATATAACAACCGCGGCGGGCGCGCAAAGCATGCCATAATCGCGGCC
>JAUZEU010000556.1 GCA_030838885.1 Bryobacterales bacterium
CCGTCTGCAGGCAATGCGGCACGCAGTTGTTCTTCGTACTGTTCCTGAAGGAAGCCACGATGAAGATCGCGGGCCGCAGCCATTTCCAGCAGCCACTCGGGATATCGAATCACCGCATCGGCAAGAAACCGGCTGTACGAGAAAATGGTGAGCGCATAGCGCAGGGCTGACTGGTCCTGCATAATCTGTTCGGCCGCGGCGGGCGCTTCATCCGTCAGGCGCCTGAGGAAATGCAGCGAATCTTCCGGGTTTGGAAGAGACGGCAGCAGCGCCTTCACCACGCGTGACTGGATCTCTGATTCGAGACTCAGCACTTATTCAATTATCGCAGCCAGTATCCGGAGTTTAAGATCAAATCACATGCGGATTCACAGGATTGCAGCTATCCCCGGCGATGGCATTGGTAAAGAAGTCATTGCTGCGGGCGTCCAGGTTTTGGAAATACTCGCCAGTCAGGACGCCGGTTTCAGGCTTGAGTTCCGGCACTTCGACTGGGGTTCGGAGTACTATGGCAGGCACGGCATGATGATGCCAGCCGATGGCCTGGCCACGCTGAAGCCGTTCGATGCGATCTACTTCGGCGCGGTGGGCGCGCCTGATGTGCCCGATCATATTACGCTCTGGGGTCTGCGCCTGGCCATTTGCCAGCCCTTCGATCAGTATGCGAACGTTCGCCCGACGCGCATCCTGCCTGGTATTCAAAGTCCCTTGCGCAATGTCGGGCCCACTGATCTGGACTGGGTGATTGTTCGTGAGAATTCGGAAGGTGAGTACGCGGGGCAGGGTGGGCGTTCGCATCGCGGACTTCCGGAAGAAGTCGCAACAGAGGTTTCGATCTTCACCCGTACGGGTGTGACCCGGATCATGCGTTTTGCTTTTGAACTGGCTCGCTCCCGGCCGCGCAAGCTGCTTACGGTGGTGACGAAGTCGAACGCACAGCGCAACGGGATGGTGATGTGGGACGAGATTGCCGCGGAGGTCGCAAAGGAGTTCCCGGACGTCACGTGGGACAAGATGCTGGTGGACGCGATGACCGTCCGGATGACGATGAAGCCGAAGTCGATCGATACGGTGGTAGCGACCAACCTTCACGCCGATATTCTGTCCGATCTGGCTGCTGCGCTTGCGGGGTCCATGGGTATCGCCCCCACGGCAAACCTGAATCCCGAGCGCAAATTCCCGTCCATGTTCGAGCCGATTCACGGGTCTGCATTCGATATCACGGGAAAAGGGATCGCGAACCCGATCGGGACCTTCTGGAGCGGCGAAATGATGCTGCGTCACCTGGGCGAAAATGCGGCGGCGGATCGGCTGATGCGGGCTATTGAAAGTGTGACGGCGGACACGGCGCTGCATCCGCCCGACCTCGGCGGCAAGGCCACCACGGAACAGGTTACCCGCGCTGTCTGCGAAGTGCTAGGCCGACCATAGCTTTGCCATCCTGAACCGAGCGGGATTCCGCGCGATCCAGTACGAATTTGTGGACAGCCAGCTCGGCGATCAGTTCATCGAGAGGAATGAGATGGGGCGGGGCTTCTTCTGCGAAGACAGCCATCGTGCCCGGCGGTATCCTGCCGGGTGTTACAGCGGCTGCAACATTCGCCGGATTTCGCTGCACAATCAAGAGGAGATTTTCAGGTTGTAAGCGCGCCAGCGATTGCACGGCCCGGCGCCAGTCCACGTGCTCCAGGACCAGCACGACCGCGATTGCATCCCAGCCGGGCGCCAACTGTGAATTCTCAAGATCATCGATCACGGTTTCGCAGGCGCAGCGTGTGCGCAGTCTTTGCAGAAATGCCGGATTCACATCTGAACACGTGAGCCGGTGAGCTGCGAAAAAATCCTCAGGCAGGTAATGGAACATCTGCCCGGGGCCTGCTCCGGCTATCAGAACCCGAGCCCTCGGGGCGAGATCTGCCGCGAGGAACAGCTCGCGCAACAGGCCCGCATTCGCCTCAGCCTGGCCGATTCGCGCCATATGCGCTTCGTAGTCTTCGGCCCTTACCCGTGTGGTCCAGGCTTCGCGTAATGTCATGAAATTGTCACAGGGTTAACGTGCTGCCGTAGTTATGCGGCGGCATGGTCGAATGCCTCTACTTTGCCACAGGGGCGGGCTAAGGTGTTTGGTTCAGACGCTCAAAAATAGCGTCCACCCAGGTCTCGTGTTCCGGCTTCATCAGTACGGAGCGGAGGCAGAGAATATATTCGCTGTCTGACTGCAGCCTTCCTGCGAAGAAGGTTACCGGTAACCGGATCAGAGCGAGATGCAGACCGAGGCGAGCCGCTTCATCGAAGATTCGCTGTGACATCTCCGAGCCCTCACGCGGAGCCCACACGACAATATCGAGTTCCGGGGGGAACGGGACAACGAAGCGCGGGTCGGCCTCAAGGCGACGGGCCATTTCGAGAGCAGCGCGCCTGGAAGCTTCCAAGCCGGCAGCAAATTCACCACCTTCGACCAAAGGCAGCAGGCGCTGGGTTGACCACAGCGCCACCGCTGAAGCCCCTGCGCGGGAGCACTCGAGGCTGATCTCGCCCAGGTGCAGGTCATTCGAAGAGAAATACGTGTAGGGGGAATCATGACGATACAGCGCGCCCGCAGCCGGATCGCGAAACAGGACGCACCCGCAACCGTAAGGCTGCAGTCCGTGTTTGTGTGGGTCAATCACGATTGAGTCTGCCTGGCTGATGCTGTCGAACGCCGCGCGTGCATGCGGCGAGAGATTTCCAGCGAGCGTGAAGTAGCCGCCGTAGGCGCTGTCCACATGCACACGGAAGCCGTATCCTTCCCGCAGGGAAAGGATCTCCGGCAAGGGATCTATCGCACCCACACCGGTGGTCCCGAGCGTCGCCACCACACAGCCGATATCGCCTTGCGCGGCGAGGGCCTCGAGGGCGACCATGTCCATCCGGCCATGGTCGTCGGTAGCGACCTTCGAAAACGGGAGCTTCAGAACGCCGCTGATGCGCTCATGGGTGTAATGCGATTGCGCGGACGCGAGAATCTTCTTACCTGGATATAATTGCCCGGCTACCCAGAGCGCTTCCAGGTTCGCCATGGTGCCGCCGCCCGTGAGATGCCCCAAATGAGTCGGCAAGCCGAACATCGCCGCGATCTGTGCGACCGCTTCCTTCTCCATGGCCGAACTGGCGCGGCCGCCATCGAGCGCATGGTTGTTGGGATTGATCCATGTCGCCAGAGCGTATGCTGCGCGTGCCACCGGATGCGGTGGTTTGAGCATCTGCCCGGCATAGAGCGGGTGGAAGTACGGGAAGTTATCGTGAAGGCGTTCGGCGGCTTCGGCGAGAACCCCGGCCATGTGGGCGTTTCCTGGGAACTCCGGCACGAACGGAGGCAGTTCGGCGAAGCCCGCGTCAAGCGTGCGCAGTGCGTCCGCCAGCAGTTTCAGCGATGCGGTTTCTAAAGCCACGCTCAGCGGCTCTCGCAAACGGCCGCGGCGAACTTCGCCCGGACCCGAAGCCCCGGCCCGTTCGGATTGCCAGAGCGCGAGAAACTGGCCCAGTGTCTCACCATGGGACTTAGTGCGGGATCGACGGGAGCAAAAACCAGGCGAGCCTGCCGTGCAGGAGTCATGGTTTTGATGCTACCGCGTCTCCGATGCGGAGCCCCTGATACGCGTCTCCGATCAAGCGGGCACGATACAATCCTCAACAAGGTCGATAGTATATGTGGATTGTACGGTTAGCCCTGAGACGGCCTTACACGTTCGTCATTATGGCGATGTTGATCACCCTCCTGGGCGGAGTGGCGGTCCAAAGCATGCCCGTCGATATTTTCCCGAATATCGATCTGCCGGTGCTCAGTGTCATCTTCAACTACGGCGGCCTGTCAGCCGAGGAGATGGCGAACCGCGTAGTCACCACGTTCGAGCGGCAGGTCACTTCGAACGTCAACGATATTGAGCACATTGAATCGCAGGCCTACAACGGCATTTGCGTTCTTCGCTTGTATCTGCAGCCGGGTGCGCGGGTAGAACTGGCGCAGGCTCAGGTGGTGTCATCCGCTCAATCGGCGCTGCGCATGATGCCCCCAGGAATGTTCCCTCCCGCTGTCGTGAAGTATGACGCGTCCAGTGTCCCCGTACTTCAGTTAGGGCTGGGCAGCAAGACGATGAGCGAGCAGCAGCTGTTTGACTACGGCTCCAACTTTCTCCGTCTCGGCCTCGCCACCATCCAGGGCGCCACAGTGCCGGCGCCGTCCGGTGGTAAATTCCGCATGATCATGGTCGACCTTGATCCGGAGGCGATGTACGCCAAGAGCGTGTCTGCAACCGATGTCTCGAACGCTCTTAACCTTCAAAATCTGATTTTGCCCGCGGGCACCGCCAAATTCGGTGACCGGGATTATTCAATCCGCATGAACAGCAGTCCGCGCGCCCTGGACGAACTGAACGGGCTGCCGCTGAAAGTGGTCAATGGTGCTGTGGTTTACATGAAGGATGTCGCGAATATCCGCGACGGCTCGGCGGTGCAGGGCAGTGTAGTCCGGGTGGACGGGACGCGCGGCGCTTTGATGACCGTGCTGCGCAACGGCCGGGCGAGTACTATCGACATCGTCAATAACATCAAGAAAGCCCTGCCGAAAATTCAGGCGACGCTGCCGCCGGAGCTGGATATTCGTCTGCTGGCGGATCAGTCCCTGTTCGTTCGCGCTTCCATCGAAGGCGTGCTTCGCGAAGCTGCCATTGCCGCGGTGCTTACCGGCTTGATGATCCTGCTGTTTCTGGGAAGCTGGCGCAGCACCATCATCGTCTGTATCTCGATCCCCCTTTCGATTCTGACGTCACTCGTGATCCTGAGCCTGGCCGGGCAGACCATCAATGTGATGACCTTGGGCGGGTTGGCTCTGGCGGTCGGCATTCTGGTGGATGATGCGACAGTCGAAATCGAAAATATCCACCGCAACATGGCCATGAAAAAGCCGATGGTGAGGGCCATTCTGGATGGCGCGCAACAGATCGCCACGCCCGCGATGGTCTCCACGCTGTGCATCTGTATCGTCTTTGTTCCGGTGCTGCTGCTGACCGGCGCGGCGCGCTACCTGTTCACGCCCCTCGCAATGGCGGTGGTGTTCGCGATGCTGGCTTCCTATTTGCTTTCGCGAACGTTAGTTCCGAACATGGTGCATTTCATGCTGCGGCCGGAGATGAAACTTTACATCCAGGGCGAGCATGGGGAATCGGCCGGCGGCAAAGGCATTATCTGGAAGCTGCATTACATCTTTAACCGGCAGTTCGAGCGGCTTCGGGATGTGCACGCCTCTCTGCTGGATTGGGCGTTGGGTCACGCCAAAATGGTGTTGGCCTGCTTCCTGCTGTTCTCCTTTGGCTCGCTGGGACTGATCGCCTTTATAGGGCAGGATTTCTTCCCCACGGTCGACTCGGGCCAGTTGCGGCTTCATGCGCGCGCCCCATCGGGCACGCGGCTGGAAGAAACGGAAGTCGTGTTCGCGAATGTGGAACGGGAAATCCGGCGAGTGATTCCTCCTTCGGAGTTGGAAACGATCATCGACAACATCGGCCTGCCCGCGGGCGGATTCAACCTGGCCTACAGTGACAACCCTACGCTCGGCATCAGCGACGGCGAAATCCTGATCTCGCTCAAAAAGGAACGGACGGTCTCCACCGAAGACTACACTTCCCGCCTGCGCAAGCGCCTTTCCGAAACATTCCCGGACGTGATCTTCTTCTTCGAAGCTGCAAACATCACCAACCAGATTCTGAATTTCGGACTGCCGGCGCCGATCGACCTCCAGATCGCCACGCGCAATACGCAGACCGGCTTCGATCTGGCGCGGCAGCTGGAGCGCCGGGTTGCCCGGATCCCAGGCGCGGCTGACGTCCACATCCACCAGATCATGGATTACCCCGAAATCCAGGTCAACGTGGACCGTGAGAAAGCCGGGCAGGTGGGGCTCACGCAGCGCGATGTGTCCAACAGCCTGCTGATTTCGCTGAGCGGCAGCGGCCAGATTGCGCCGACGCAGTGGCTGAACTGGACGACAGGGGTGAATTATCAGGTTTCGGTGCAGACGCCACAGCGGCGCATGGATTCACTGGAAGCTTTGATGCGCACTCCTATTGCCCCACTGACCAACTTCATGGCGAGAACGCCTGATTCTTCCATGGGAGCGTCGGGCGCAAATTCGGCTTCCGTTAGCGCAGGGCCCAGCCAGGCGAGTTCCGCTTATGGCAACCCTGGCACCGCTAACATAGGCGGTGGCGCGCAATATCTTTCGAATCTGGCGGGGACGCGGCGCAGTATTTCCCCGCAGATCATCAACCATTACAACGTGATGCCCGTGTTCGATGTTTACGCGAATATCGACCACCAGGATCTGGGCCGGGTGGGCACCGAAGTGGAGAAAATCATGAAGGAGTTTACGCCGAAACTGCCGAGGGGAACCACGCTGGACCTCCGGGGGCAAATTGCGACGATGAAGAGCTCTTTCTACCGGCTGGGGCTGGGTCTGATCTTCGCCATTATTCTGGTTTACCTGCTGATGGCTTTGAATTTTCAATCCTGGCTGGACCCGTTCATCATTCTGATGGCTCTGCCCGGCGCACTGGCCGGAATTGTCTGGATGTTGTTTGTAACCCAGACGACCTTTAGCGTACCTTCTCTGATGGGATCTATCATGTGCATCGGGGTCGCGACGGCGAACAGTATTCTAATGGTGGTTTTCGCGAACGATCAACGGCTGGAAGGGCTGAATCCGCGCGCGGCCGCGCTCTCGGCAGGCAGCACCCGCATCCGTCCGGTGCTGATGACCGCGGCGGCTATGATTATCGGCATGTTGCCGATGGCGCTTGGTTTGGGTGAAGGCGGCGAGCAGAACGCGCCCCTGGGCAGGGCGGTTATCGGCGGCCTCGCCATGGCGACTTTGACCACACTGTTTGCGGTGCCTGTTACCTACAGCCTGCTGCGAAAGAAGCCTCCGGTGAATTACGATGAGCGGCTGGAAGAGGAAGAGCGTGAAGACGTGAGCGTCTATCTGAATGAAGGACGCGCCTGAGCGGCCGTGGGAGAAGTTCTGAAACCTGTGGGCCATTTTACAAGGACGGACAGCACGGAAGATCAGCTGCGCGCAGAGATCGATGATCTTCGCAGCAGGCTTGCCGAGCGCGAACGCCAGCACACGCACCATAGCGGACCAAAAAAGCCATCATCCGGTTTGCTGCTGTTTATTGCCTTTGTTGTAGTTGCATTGGTGGTGGGCGCGTTCTTCACGGGCTACCTGCCGCACTTGCACCGGCAACTGGCTCTGGTAACGCAGGCTAAAGAAGAAGATGTGCAGGACGTGATCGTCAATGTAGCGAAGCTGACGCGATCTTCCCAAACTACGGAACTGGTGCTGCCTGGCAATATCCAGGCGATTACTGAAGCCCCGATTCTGGCGCGTGCGACAGGGTATCTGAAGCAGCGGCTGGTGGACATTGGGGATGATGTGAAGCAGGGGCAGTTACTGGCCGAAATCGATGCGCCGGAACTGATGCAGCAGGTACAGCAGGCAAAGGCCGCCCTGGAACAGGCGAACGCCATGATGGAGCAGGCCACGGCCAATCTGAGCCAGGGTAAGGCGAACGAAAAGCTGGCGGCCACCACGGCGGAGCGGTATCGAAATCTGGTGCAGAAGGGCGCCGTCTCCAAGCAGGAGAATGATAACTATCAGGCGCAGCAGGAAGCGCAGCACGCCAATGTCGGAGCGCTCGAAAAGGCGGTGAATGCGGCTCGGAGTAACATTGGGGCGGCCACCGCAAACGTCGCACGGCTGACGGAACTGGAGAGTCATCGACAAGTGCGGGCGCCGTTCGACGGGGTCATCACGCTGCGCAATGTGGATACTGGCGCATTGGTCAACGAAGGCGCCACGTTACTTTTCCGCGTTGCGCAGACCAACCGCGTGCGCGCTTACGTGAATGTTCCGCAGTCGGAATCCACATCCGTACACGTGGGCTTAAAGGCGAAGCTGACGATCCCGGACCGACCTAACAGCAGCTTTCAGGGGACTGTGACTCACACTTCGGATTCGCTGGACGCGGCCAGCCGGACTCTGCTCGCGGAGATTCAGATCGACAACAAAGGCGGCCAACTGCTGCCGGGCATGTATTCGCAGGTGACCTTTGAGACGCCCCGGCGCGAGCCGCCGTTGTTGATACGCGCGGATACGCTGGTGGTTCGGGCGGACGGTCCGCAGGTGGCGATCGTCACGCCGGAGAAGACCGCGCACTTTCAGCGCATTCATCTGGGGCGCGACTTTGGTGACACGCTGGAAGTTCTGTCAGGTCTTGATGCCAATGCCGAAGTGATTATCAACGCTGGCGATCGTGTGCAGGAAGGCACAAAAGTCAGACCTGTCCTGTTCAAAGCACCGGTTGCCAAAGGTCCGGGCCGTTGATCGGTGATGCTGTGGAACCACATCCGGCGAAGCGGCCGGAGAGTGTTGAACTGCAAGGTCGGTATGTAATGCTGGCGCCGCTGGTTGTCACCGCCCACGGCGAGGCACTTTGGAATGCAGTCGGCGGATTAGATAACGCGAGCCTCTGGGATTATATGCCGGACGGTCCCTTTCCGACTCGTGCGTCCCTGGACGGGGTGTTGCGGGCGAAGTCGGTTTCGGAAGATCCCCTCTTTTTTGCGATCTTAGACGCGAGCACTGGATTGGCGGCAGGGCATACGTCGCTGATGCGGATCGATCCGAAGAACCGGGTGATCGAAGCAGGCGGCATTATGTACAGCCCCGCATTACAGCGCACGCGCGGAGCGACCGAAGCGATGTATCTGATGGCACGGTATGCGTTTGAGGCCCTTGGATACCGGCGTTACGAGTGGAAGTGCAATGCGTTAAATGAGCCTTCGCGGTCCGCGGCCTTGCGGCTTGGGTTTCAGTACGAAGGCACCTTCCGTCAGCACATGATCATTAAGGGCCGCAATCGCGATACCGCCTGGTTTTCGATGCTGGATTCCGAGTGGCCAGCGCGCAGGGTCGCCTTTGAGCGCTGGCTCGCTCCGGAGAACTTTAACTCAGACGGGCGGCAGAAAACTCCGCTCAATCTGTAAGTTCATCGTAGCTGTTGCTGCGCACGCTGCCGGACGTTCGGATCTGTATCGCGCATTGCCTGCTGCAGATGGCTTCGCGCTGCGCCGTTGTCACCCTTTGCCGCGAGCAAAGCGGCTGCATTCAGATGGGCGCGGCCGAAATCCGGGCGCAGCCTCACCGCTTCCAGAAACTCCCGCAACGCTTCCTCGATTTGGTTGTTGCGCTGCAGTAACGTGCCCAGGAAGTTGTGGGCGTCGGCGGAATTTGGGTTCGCTTTTACCGCCGCCTGCGCCTGCAGCCGCGAGTCGTCGAAGCGGCCCAGACTCGCCAGTGTCACTGCATAGTTGACGCGGACGTCAGCATCGTCCGGCCTGATCCGAACGGCACGCTGGAAATAATAGTCGGCCTCCGGCAAGCGCCCGGTGGCGGAGAGCAGGTGGGCCAGATTGCCGACAAGGTCCGGATGGTCGGGCTCCGCACGCAGGCCGCTGCGGAACGCAGTCTCGGCCGACGTCATGTCTCCACTTGCTGCCAGCGAAGTTCCAAGTACGTTCCAGCCGTCGGCCAGCAAAGGATCGAGCGCGGTGGCTTTTTGAAGTGTGGCGATAGCGTCCGGAATGCGGTCTGCACCGGAATGAGCGAGCCCCAATTGATACCAAAGAAGCGTATCGTCAGGCGCTGCCTTCACACCCCGATTGAGTACCTCCAGCGCCCGCGCCTGCTGGCCGGAACGGGAGAGGGCCTCCGCAAGATTCAGCAGCGCAACGGGCGATGCAGGCTCACGTTTCACGGCGTCCTCAAACGCATTCACGGCATTTCGCGGGTTCTTCGCCGTGAGCCAGGCCTGCCCTAGTTCTACATAAAACTCCGGGCGAGCGGGCTTCTGCTTCAGGATTTCGGCAGCAAGGCGCGGTGCTGAGCCCTGCGCCACCGCAACGTATAAGGAGTTATCGGGTGTTGGCGGCAGGGGTGATGGGTAATAAGGAACTGCGGGGCCACCTGCTCGCCCGGTCGCAGTTTCGTGCCGTTCGGCAAGAGGCGCCACTGGATTACCCGGTGGTGAATAGCGCTGAATGTAATGGTCCGTAACCACGGCATTCACCACGTCCACAGTGCGGCGTTTCTGCATGTGGCAACCCACACAGTCCGCCCGCGCAGTGTGCTTACCGGAAGCCACCTGGTCACGGAAGGCGCCCGCATGGCACTGGGCGCAAACGCCATTGTAATGGGCGATGGCAGCTTGCCCTCGCGGAACATCGTGGGGATTGTGGCAGGTGGTGCAGGTCATCTTGCTCGACAGAAAACACTTCGACTTCCGCAACCGATAAGCCGAGTGGGCGATCTCGAAATCATCGTCCGACCTGGCTTCCTTCGCGCGGTCGAAGAAGATCATGTAATTCCCCAGCGGTTCGGCCGGGTTCCAGGAGAACGGTGGCCGGTCGTACTTTTGAATCGAATGAGGAAGCGGCTGACTGGTGGTTTCGAGATGGCACTGATAGCATACCTCCATCTGCCGGTCGCGACCCAGGCGCGCAGGGTTCAGGATGGCCTTCCGAACGTCCTCCACCTTAGCCCCCGCGGTTTGCGCAGTACGCACATGATTGGATCCCGGCCCGTGACATCGCTGGCAATCGATGCCTTCGGGAAGATTGCCCGCGTACAAAGGTTCGCTGCCCGGTTCCGCGTGTCCGGCAGGAATCTGCGGATAGGCGTTATGGCATCCCATGCACTCGTAGGCCACAGTTCGTGGCGGCAGCGAATAAGGCCCGTCGTGGCCGGGGTTCATCGCCCAGTAGCCGCCTTTTTCCGCATACCACGCAAGCGGCAATTCCACCAGCGCGCCCCGACTGGTCCGGCTCAGATAGGTGCGGACGTGGTTGCCCGAGCCCATGACATAGTCGACCGGGGATTCCTGCACATCCGTCTCTTTGCCGTCATATCCGATCCGCCAGCGGCGCTGGACGTAACTGTCGCCGCGTTGCTCCATTGCGTACCAGGTTGCGGATGCCTCGTGATAATACCGGGAGGGCTCGATCGATTTTGGGCGATAGAAAGACCGTCCCATGCCGGTCTGCGCAAACGTCGCCGCGATCTTCGGGTGACAACTGGCACAAACCGCTGAAGACATTCCGGTTTGTGCAGCGACGCAGAAAGCGCCCGCGAGGAGATAAACCGCCAAAGACCACTGCTGCACGCCTTTCGAAGTCTACCAATCCTTCTGGCCCAGGCATTCACATACATACGGATCTGTTTATCCGGATATGGTAGCCTATGGTTTCATGCTGTCTCAAACAGCCGAATATGCGCTGCGGGCTATGGTGGCGCTCGCAACCGGTAAGCAAACCGCCCGTACTGCCCTAGATCTCGCCAAGGAATCCAAAGTTCCTTTCGATTATCTGGCAAAGGTCCTCAACTTGCTGAGCAGGGCGGGCCTGGTGTCGGGACAGCGGGGTCGCGGCGGCGGCTTTCAGTCGGTTCTGCCGGCGGGCAAGTTGACCGTGCTGCAAGTAGTGAATGCTGTAGATCCGCTGAAAAGGATTCGGACCTGCCCATTGGGCCTCAAAGCACATGGGACGAATCTGTGCCCGTTGCACCGAAAGCTCGACGACGCTCTGCTCTCCGTGGAGCAAGCTTTCGCCTCGACCACCATAGAGTCGCTCGCCGGGCAATCTTTTGCAGAGCCGGCTGTTTGCGAAGGAGACACCTGCCATGCAATGGCGTAGTTTGGTGGCGGTGCTCGTTCCGGCAGCCGTCGCGGTGGCAGGGCTGAGCAGTTCGTACATGTTGCCGATCGGCCATGATGCAATTCAATACACCAAAGGTCCTGT
>JAUZEU010000427.1 GCA_030838885.1 Bryobacterales bacterium
CAATGATCCGTCTCGATAACGTCTCAAAACAAGTCGGCCACCAGATCCTCTTCATCGAAGCCTCCGCAGCCCTCCAGAAAGGCGAGAAGATCGGCCTCGTCGGCCCGAACGGTGCTGGCAAGACCACCCTGTTCCGGATGATCTCGGGGCAGGAGCAGCCCGACGAGGGCCAGGTGTCCCTCGATCGCGGCATTACGATCGGCTATTTCAGCCAGGATGTCGGCGAAATGGCGGGCCGCAGCGCCGTGGCCGAGGTGATGGACGGCGCCGGTCCGGTCAGCGTCGTCGCGGCCGAGTTGAAGGTCCTCGAGGCCGCGATGGCCGATCCGGCGCAGGCCGACGAGATGGAGGACATCATCGCCCGCTACGGCGAGGTGCAGGGCCGCTTCGAAGAGCTCGACGGCTATGCGCTGGAGGGCCGGGCGCGCGAGGCGCTGTCGGGGCTGGGATTCAGCGAGGAGATGATGGACGGCGACGTCGGCGCGCTCTCGGGCGGCTGGAAGATGCGGGTGGCGCTGGCGCGGATCCTGTTGATGCGCCCGGACGTGATGCTGCTGGACGAGCCGAGCAACCACCTCGATCTCGAGAGCCTGATCTGGCTCGAACAATTCCTGAGGGGTTATGAAGGCGCGCTGCTGATGACCTCGCACGACCGCGAATTCATGAACCGGCTGGTGACAAAGATCGCCGAAATCGACTCCGGCGAAATCATTACCTACTCCGGGAACTACGATTTCTACGAACGCGAACGCAATATTCGCGAGACGAACCAGCAGGCGGCTTTCGCCAGGCAGCAGTCGATGCTCGCCAAGGAACAGCGTTTCATCGAGCGCTTTAAGACGCATGCTGCCAAAGCAGCACAGGTGCAGAGCCGAATCAAAGCGCTGGACAAGATCGAAAAGATCGAACTGCCCAAGAAGCGGCAGGTGGTGAAGTTCGAGTTCCGGGTACCCCCGCGTTCGAGTGATCAGGTGGCCGTGATTGAAGACCTGCACAAGAGCTATGGCCCGCGCGTAATCTATCAGGGCTTCAACATGAACATCCGCCGCGGCGAGCGATGGGCCGTTATGGGCCGGAACGGGGCGGGGAAGAGCACCCTGCTCAAGATGATCGCGGGCGCCAGCGAGCCGGACTCCGGCAGCGTCCGTCTCGGCGCGAGTCTGAACATGGGCTATTTCGCGCAGCAATCGCTGGAAGTGCTCAACCCGGATCTCACCGTTCAGGAGCAACTTCAGAACGACTTTCCGCAGGACGGTATCGGCTCCCTCCGTTCGCTGGCCGGTGCGTTTCAGTTCTCAGGAGACGATGTGGATAAGAAAATCCGTTCGCTTTCGGGCGGCGAAAAATCACGCCTGGCGATGGCGCGGATGCTCTACAATCCCCCGAATTTTCTGGTGCTGGACGAGCCGACAAACCACCTGGATCTGGCAACAAAGGAAATGCTGGTGGAAGCTTTGAAGAATTTCGAGGGCACCATGATTTTTGTGTCGCACGACCGCATGTTTCTGCGCGGGTTGGGGTCAAGAGTGCTGGAGTTAGGCGGCGAGAGCGGTAAGGATCGAAATCCGCGTGTGTACCCGGGGCCTTATACGGAATACGTCCAGGCACTGGGGCATGAGGCGCCCGGGATCCATACTTAGCGCTCAGATGTGATACATCAGAAATTCAGGGTTTTCCAGCGAAACGTGCCCTGCTTCCACCTGCTTTAACAGGTCTGCCAGCGTAGTATGGTCGAGCACGTCGGAGATGGCGTCGCGCACGCGCCGCATAATGATGCGGGTCCCGCAGTTCGCCACATCCACACACTCCTCGCATGCTTTGTATGCGGTTTCGCTGGCACAGGGCAAGGGAGCCAAAGGACCTTCCAGAATCCGGATGATGGAACCGAGCGTGATCGCCGAAGGTGGCCGCGCCAGACGATAGCCGCCCTTGCGGCCCAGTTTACTTTCCAGCAGTCCCCGGCCCTTCATATCGAGCAGAATTGCTTCCAGGAATTTGAGCGGAATCGACTCCTCGGCCGCAAGGGCACTGATGAGCACCGGGCCTTCGAGGTATCGGCGTCCCAGGGCCTGCATGGCCTTTAAGCCGTACTGCGTCCTCCTGGAAATTGTCCGCATGGGATACGTTTCCAGATTAACCCACCACTTTCCACATTGATATAATCGCGCGGATGCTTAATCGCTGGATTTCCCCTTTTCTCCTTCTCGTCTCGCTGCTGCCTGCAACATCCTGGGCCGCGTCCGAGTGGGTCCTTGTCCACACGGTGGACGGCAGTCAGATCGAGGGGCAAACGACCCTGCACGGCATCGGTTTTGAACACGACGGGAAACCCTCAACGGTGCCGCTGGCGCAGGTTTTGTCTGTTTATAACGGAGCGCCGGCATCCGCCTTTGAAGCTGAGCGCATCACGAAAGATATCGCAGCGATTCAGACCGGAGATCGGGCTGCCCGCGACCAGGCAGTCGAAGAACTAACCTTTATCGGGCTGCCGGTGATGACTCCGCTGTTGCAGGCTTACAAAGATACCGACCAGCATGAGCCGCGCCCTCTCTATCGTCTGTTCGAGCGCATCATCCCCAGCTATGCAGATGGCCCGGATCGGACATTGAGCCTGCTACGCACGAAGACCGGAGAAGCTCTGCGGGGCACTCTCACTGAAGCCACGCTCGAGATACGGTCTGCCGACGGGAAGCAGACCAGCGTGCCCTGGTCGAAGATCCGTTCGCTCGCGGTGCGACAGGCCAAAGTCACTCGTGCGATGCAGGTGCATTCGCTCCGCCACTCCACGCAGATTGAATATCTGGATACGGGTGTCGCCCTCAGTACCGCGTCGAAGGTAGACATCTCGACACGCGGATTTGTGCGCCTTTCGTGGGATACCGACAGCTGGGCCTCCGATGCGAATGGTCTGACAAAGCCGGGCGCTCCCGCTTACAAGACAAACCTTGTGGACGGGCAACCGTTTGGCGCCCTAGTGGGGCGCGTGGGCACAACCGGCGAAATGTTTATGGTGGGCAAAAAAGCCGCGCTCACCGGCAAGCCGGCCGGGCGTCTTCGCCTGGCTGTCAACGACAACGCGCACTGGCAAAACAATGTCGGCACGTTCTATGCTTCCATGACTGCAACGGACGTTTACGATCTGGGCGACGCACAATGACCTGTAAGACGCTTCTTCTTCCGGCTGCGCTGCTTACCACTGCGCTGGCCCAGGTTCCTCAGTCCGCACCCATGGATTTTTCAGGTGACTGGTCCCGGTCGTACTCGCTGGTGGAGGGCAAGACTGTTGAGGTCTCTGTAGGGCTGCCTTCGCCCTCCAAACTACCGCCGAATGGAAGGATCGCAGTGGAGTGGGCTGGCTACCGGAAAGTGCTCCACGCGCTCGATCCGGATTTCTACATGGTGTACCGCCCGGTTAAGACCGGCGCGCTGGAACTGAAAGTCAGCGCGGTTACCGATGAGGATCCGGTTTTCAATCTGCCCCGATGGCGTGAGCCCGGCACTATCGAAAAGGTGGAGCGGTTTCCGAAGAGCACGCCCTGGCCAACCGGTGCGCACGTTGCTCTGCGGGCTGAAGTGAAGCCGGTGGATTTCGGCGTTTCCCATCGCGGCATGGTGATCGAAGCCGAACCGAACGATTCCATTGCGCAGGCGCAGCTGATCCCGATCGGCAGCACGAATGTGGATGAGACGCTGCACATTACCGGCAGCGCTGACGACATCGAGTACTTCGACAACGGTAAGGTCGGCACGTCCGGTCTCGACTGGTTCCGGATCGAATATCAGGGCAGTGAACCGAGGCTCTTCACCGCGAATCTTACGGTTCCTGATCCGCTGATCGTGGCCCAGGTTCTCTTCTTCACCGCGGACGGCATAGAGTATCGCGAAGGCGCGAACGCCAATGAACGCGTGCATCAGCAGACGGAAGGGCACCGCACGGAGATTAGTCGCATCCTACAGCCAAAGGGTGTTTACTTTCTAAAAGTCGAGGCCAATTCGCCGGGGTATGAAGTGGAACTTCGGTTACGCAAGCCAGCTCCCTTTACCGATCCCCGGCAGGCTGTTCGAACTGCGATGTACGATCACATTTCTCAGGTAGACGCGTGGTTGCTAAACCGGCCGCGCGGGGCCAGTGTGGACAGGCGCATTCGAGATACCGGGAGCCTGCTTGGCACGCACTGCATGAGTTGTCATACGCAGTCGGGTGTGTGGGGCCCGGCTGGCGCGATGCTGAACGGGTACCGGCCGGAGAACGTCGCGAACTACCGGCACCTGATGAACGTGATGTATGAGTCGCTGCGGCCTACTAACGTGCTGCAGGATGCAGCCAACAACACCAGTCTGGCGCCGCTGGACCTGGGTGATGGTCCGGCGGGCACGCGTGCTGCCGGCTACAACGTGACGACCCTTGAGAAGTTTCTACCGCCACGCCGATTGCATTCGGCACAGCAAATCCGCACTGCCAATTTCCTGCTGCAGTCGGCGGACCCCAGCGGGATCAACGCGGCGGGGCCGGGTTCGAACGTGGGTCAGTCCATTGTTTACCGGTTTGCCGGCGAGATCTTGCGGCGTGCGTGGGAACGGACGAACGACGAGAAGTATCTGGCGGCGCTGGAACAGAAGGCCGAGAAAATACTGACGGTACGTCCGCAGTACAGCGATGATCTGTCAAACCGCATTGAGTTTTTCCGGAAGACTTTCCCGCCGAACTACGTTGCGGCACGAGGCGATTCGGATGCGGCGAAAGCCCTGGTAGACAAGGGTGAGAAACAGGTCGATGCCGATTTGATCCGGTTGCGCGCCATTCAGAAGCCGGATGGTTCGTGGGGCTTCAATCCGGGTGTCGCCACCGCAGATGGCCCGAAGTGGAAGAACGGCAGCGATGATCCGAAGGACATCGATCCCGCGCCCACCGCACTTGCGCTAAGCGCCTTATCTGCTCTGGGTTTCACAGATAAAGATCCGGCAGTGAGGCGTGGGGTGGACGCCCTGCTTCGCATGCAGGATCCCTATGGCCGCTGGAATCGAAACGCGCTCACGGGCTTCGTGACCACGGCTTACTCGCTCCATGCGTTGTCGCGGCTGTATCCCGATACGCCGGTTCCACACAAGGACGCGGATTACGAAGCTCGTGCGGACGAATCGCTCGCCGACACGGTTGCCCGCTTCCGCGAACTCGCGCAACTGGGGCTGCAGCCGGAAGATCGCGAATTCATCGGGCTGGTTATTCCCGGCGCGCAACACCCGAGCCCGCAGGTTCGTTACTGGGCACAAATCGCGTTGGGCGCATTGCATAATGAACTCGGCATTCCGGCGCAGATTGCGGGCATGGGCGATCCGGTCAAGATGGTGCGTGAAGCGGCGCGCTGGGGCATGCGCCAGACGCTGATTGACGACAAGGGTTGGGATCACCTGTTCACTGCCTACGAAAAAGGTGACGACCTGACGCGCGAATCTATCGCGGGCGCGCTGATTATGCGCGCGGATGGCGTGATGACTCGCAGCGCAGCCGGATTCCCGCGTCTTTCTGCCGCGCTGGACCATATGATGAACCGGGATCCGGCTCCGGGCGTTCGCGCATGGTCTACTCGTGCGGCGTGGAATTGGTGGATCTGGAATCCTCCGGTGCGCGCACGTTTGAATCAGGCGTTTTTGACCGGTCTGGAGCAGCCCGAGGCAAGTTCATTGGTGGAGACGGCAAAGCGCTTCCAGACGGAGGCCCTGTTCATTGCCAACGGGCAGCGTGCCAATGGAAGCAAGGATCACCAGTATCCGGAACTGGCGCAGCTTTTCGATACGATCACGCAGCGGCTTTCCAGCGGAGGAAATGCGAACCTGGCGCGGAGGGTCACCAATGTGGCGGGGACTTACTACAGCATGGCGGGCGGCGATGGCGGACCGGGGCAGATGGGGTATGTGACGCCTAAGTCGGCTGAGATGGTGGGTAAAGCCGTCCTCACGTATTGGGACAAAGCGGAGTCCACGAAAGATGAACCGGCGATCCGGTTGGCGATCGAGGCGTCGGCCAACGCTACCTGGGATCCCCTGCAGAAGAAGGTGTTGGGTTACTCCAGCAATGGTCCGGAGAGTCTTCGTACTCTGGCCGCGACTTCTTTATCAGATCCGCGGGTGATCTCGTTGCCCGCTACTCAGGAGTTTCTGGAACCCCTTGCGAGTCAGATTCAGCGCGGTGCGCAGGATCCGGAACGGCGTGCTGAACTGGTGGGCTCTCTTATCAAACTCTTCTCTCGTGCCCGCTGGGATATGCCGAAGACCGATGAACAGCAGAAGACTTTTTATGATCTGTTGCTGCCTCGGTTTGCGCCGGAGCGCGGCTTGCTGGAAGAGAATACGCGTGAACTGGCTCAGATGGACAAGGACCCCACCGACTGGTATCTGGCACGCAGCATCGGGGTGGTGATTCACTCGAATCCGGACCTGCAGACTCGCGCGTTGCTGGAACGTTTTCCGAAGACGTTTACTACGCCGATGGAGGAGATGTTGTGGTTGCCGGGCATCAAATGGCTGCTCACGCATCAGACTCCGATGCCGGAAGTGCATGGCGGCAAAGACGCTGGTCCTGATGCGGTTGCGGAGTATCGTGACCGCGCGGTCGAGTTATATCTGAGAGAACTGGAGGGCAAGTCCGACAAGCGTCTGCGCAGTTCGGCGTTGGCGCTGGCGGCGGATGTTCACATCAACAGCCATCCGAAAATTCGGCCGGTGCTGGCGAAGGTGAAGCCGGCTTATGTCGAAGCGGACGTGCCTGAAGTGAGCGCGATGTCCCCCGAGCGGCGGGCGAATTTCGACTACTTCAGGAACTGGGTGGCGCCGGAGCTGACGAAGTCGAACCGGGAAGATGAGTTTGCATGTTTGGGTTGCCACGGTGTGGCGGGCCGTGTTCCTTCCATGCCGCTTCAGCCTGCGGACGATAACGGATACCTGAGCGCGAAGGCTACTTACGCGAATTATGTTTCGTTGCAGGAGCGCGTGAATGAGGCGGATGTCGAGCAGAGTAAGTTGCTGCGGAAACCACTGAATGTGCAGAGCGGGAAAGAGGATGGGCACCAGGGTGGGCGCAGGTTTAATCCGGGGGATCGCGGTTATGAGATTCTGCGGCGCTGGGTGCTGGATACGGCGGCGCTGAAGAAGTCAGGCAAGTAGGTACGGCCTGTTCGAGAGACCGCGGTAAATCGTTGGCAACGGCCCGGACCCTTCCATGCACGTCAGCAGTGGCGCATCGCAGGGCAGACGCGGCCGGTGTCCGCGTGTCCAAAATCAGTTCTTTACAGGTTCCGGTGCCCGCGTGCCCCGATTGGTTTGAACAGGAGCAGATCCAGGCTGAAGGTGACCTGCGTGGCTTCCACTGGTTCGGACTGCATCGGTCGATAGATGGACAGCAGTATGTCAAAAACGGCATCGGCATCCAGCCGTGACGTGGCGGTAGCCCGCTGATGTTTAACCAGAGTAAAATCGTCCGCGAACGTTTCTACCGTTCGGGCCACGCGATCACGGCCGACGCCGCGTAGTTCGATCAAATCCTCCGGTGCGGCAAGAGCAATCAGGAGCCGGCCATCATCACGCAACACCCGCCGGAATTCGCCGGCATTCATGCGCGCGGTGATGGACATGACGAGTGAAAACGAACCATCAGACCAGGGGATGAAACGATCGGCGTTGGCCACAATCCAGTGGCACTCGGGATAACGGCGCGCGGCTGCGTCCACGGCGGGAATCGAGATGTCCACGCCGTGCGCCTCAAATCCAGTCTGGCGTGCCAGCGACCCCAGATAGAAACCTTCCCCGCATCCGGCATCCAGAACCGCGTCCTCGTGCGACGGACCAGCTATATCTGCGATGGCCCGCAACAGAGGGTCAGTTACGCCCAGGTCATGCAGGCGCCGGCGCGCAGCTACGGCTTCTGCAGTATCGCCGGGGTTCTTCGAGCGGCGCTCCTGAGGCTGCAGAAGGTTCGTGTAGCCGCTGCGTGCGATGTCGAACGAATGCCCGCGGGCGCAGACGCGTCGCCGGTCCTCGCGCACCAATTCCAGATGGCAATCGCGCACGGGGCAGAGGAGCATTCGTGACAATGGTAGCGGACAGGTCCAAAACATGGAACAAATGCGGGCAGCGGTATTCGATTCGACTGCAATAGTGGAACCGGCTGCGCCCCTTCGCGTGCGTCAGGTTCCGGTGCCGGAACTGAAACCGGGTCAGGTCCTGCTCAAGGTTCGCGCCTGCGGAGTCTGCCGAACGGACTTGCATATTACGGGCAAGGAACTGCCTCCATTGCGGAACCCGCTCATCCCGGGCCATCAAATCGTTGGCGAAATCGCAGGTGGGGCTACGGCCTCTTTGCCGCTCGGCACACGCGTGGGCGTCTCCTGGATCGGCGGCGTCGATGGAAGTTGTCCGTATTGCCGGCGCGGCATGGAAAATCTCTGCGATGCGCCTACCTTTACAGGCTATTCGGTGGACGGGGGCTACGCGGAATACGCCGCTGCCCGCGCCGACTTTGTGTTCCCGCTTTCGGCCGGCCTCGACGACATCCACGCGGCTCCGCTGCTTTGCGCGGGCGTGATCGGCTTCCGCAGCCTGCGGGTAGCGGGGGTCGAGCCTGGCGATCGCGTCGGTCTGTTCGGCTTCGGCGCGTCTGCGCACCTGGCGATTGCAGTCCTGCTTGCCTGGAAATGCGAAGTCTACGTTGCCACCCGAGGCGAATCGCATCGCAAACTGGCGGTGGAGCTGGGAGCGACGTGGGTCGGCAGCGAGCAACAACTGCCTCCGGTGAAACTGGACCGGGCAGTAACCTTTGCTCCCAGTGGCAACGTGGTCATTTCCGCCCTGACCAGCCTTCGTAAGGGAGGGGTGGTCGCGATTAACGCTATTCACCTGGATCGCATACCGGAATTCGACTATGACCGGCTGCTGTGGGGAGAGCGGCAGATCCGAAGCGTCGCGAACATGACACGCGCCGACGCGCGCGATTTCCTTCAACTCGCGGAGGAAATCGGGCTGCGGCCAACGGTCACGGTCTTCCCGCTCGAAGCCGCGAACCAGGCATTACAGACTATCCGCCAGGAAGGGCTCAACGGGGCTGCGGTGGTCAGGCTTTGATCGCAAATGCCTCCAAATTCGCTGCGCTACCATAAGAGGGTGAAATTCCGCACTGCCATATTGGCTCTTACCGCTGTGCCTGCACTCCTTGCACAAACATCCATGCCCACAGCACCTGCACCCAAATTCTCTGGACCAGTAGCTACACCGGCGCCTGCCGCGCCTCCCACAGACCCGAATAAGGTGGTCCTTAACGTCGGTTCCGAGCAAATGACTGCGGCCCAGTTCGATGCGCTGGTCGATGCGCTCCCGGCTCAGTATCAGAGCTACGCCCGCGGTCCTCAAAAGCGTCAATTCGTAGAAACCGTCGTTCAGTTGAAACTGCTTTCTCAGAGCGCTGCCAAGGCAGGTCTCGACAAGACCTCGAAGATGCAGGAGCAACTGAAATTTCAGAAAGAAAACCTGCTGGCGCAGTCGATGTTCGAAAACATACAGCAGAATACGAAGGTGGACGACGCGGCCGTTCAGGCGTACTATAACGGACACAAAAACGAATACGAGAGCGTGAAGGCGAAGCACATTCTGATCCGGGTGAAGGGCGCTCCCATGCCGGGCGCGGAAGGCAAGCCGGAACTGACCGAAGAACAGGCTCTTGCGAAGGCGCAGGATGTGGTGAAGCGGCTAAAAGCGGGCGGGGATTTCGCCGCGACCGCGAAGACCGATTCCGACGACACCGGTTCCGCTCAGCAGGGCGGGGATCTTGGTGAGTTCCATCGCGGGATGATGGTTCCGCCATTCGAAGAAGCGGCGTTCGCTCTGAAGATCGGGGAAATCAGCGAGCCCGTGAAGTCGCCGTTTGGTTATCACGTGATCCTGGTTCAGTCTCACACGAGCAAGCCCATGGCCGAGGTACGGCCGGAGATCGAAAAGGCGCTGCGGCCGGAAGTGGCGAAGAAGGAAGTGCAGAGCATGCGCGAGAAGGCGAGCGTGAAGATCGACGATGCGTTCTTCGGTCCGGCAGTGGCGCCGGAAGCCGCGCCGTCACCTGCTGCGCCTGTCGTTAAGTAGCTTTCGGTTAGGTAGCTCTCGGTTAAGTAGCTTTCGTACTGTAATGAAAAAGGGTTCCCGATGCAGGAAGCATCCATCGGGAGCCCTTTCCTTTTGAAAAGAGTCTCTGTGTTTACTGGGCCGAGACTGCAATAGTAACTGCCGGGCTGTTCACGCCGCCAATTTGCAACACCACCGGAACGGCGTTGCTGGCGGCGAAACCGGATGGGACTTCCACGTTGACCTGCATCACCCCTGCAACCAGCGTTGGCGCCCCGCCCGCGTAAGCGATATTGGCCGGCAAGCCGCCAATAGTTACGCTTACCTGCTGCAACGGAATGGTCAGATTCGTTGTGCCCGCCACCTTTCCGTTCACCCCGGCAGGTGAGGTCTGACCTTCACCGGTGGCATACAGCGTTACGATGCTGCCCGCCGTCGCCGGGTTGGAGGCGCTGTTCAACGTCCCATTCTGATTCAGCGCTGCAGCCTGACCCGATCCGCTGGCATTCGCGGTAAAGATGCCGGGTGCGGTGGGAGCTACGGGCAGGGTTGAGACGGAGGAGATGTTGCCCTGATAGACAACCGAAACCTGCGCCGAATTCAGTCCATACACAGAGTAAGGCACAATGGCCGCGACCAGGCCGGCGGAAGTGTATATCAGCGGCGCCGCTGTGCCGTTGATCAGCACCTGAGTTCCGGCCAGCGTGGTCGGGAAAAACCCGTTTTGCGGAGCCGCTACAGTCAGATTGGCCGGCCCTAAGCCTGTGCCGAAGAGGACGACAATCTCACCAGGCGCAATCGGCTTGGTGGCGTCGCCGGAACCGGAGACAGGAGGCGCAAAACCCTGCAGGTTGGCGGCATTTGCCACCGCGCCTATTGAGAATGGCACTGGCGCCAGCCTGCGGATCACCGCGTTCGCCGCGTCGGCCACGAAGACATTTCCGCTGGAGTCCACAGCCACACCGTACGGAAGGTTGAACTGGGCGGCGGTGGCCGGTCCGCCATCACCGCTCCAACCGGCAGTTCCGTTCCCGCCAATCCAAAGGCGCGTTCCGCCGGGCAGAATCTTTTGCACGGTGTTGGTTTTGTAGTCGGCGTAGTAGATGGCGCCAGCGGCGTCCATGGCGAAATTCTGCGCGACGAAGTTCGTCACGTAGGTTGCGATTTTGCCGTCAGTGCCGATCCTGCGGATGGAACTGCTGCCGATGTCGCCGACATAAATGTTGCCGGCCGCGTCCACACCCACGGAATACGGCATCTGGAAGAACGCCTTGGTGGCGGGTCCGCCATCGCCGGGGGAGGCGCCGAAGACCGAGTAGCCGACGCCCGCCACCGTGCTGATAACGCCCGTAGATTTGGTGACCTTTCGAACCGTAGCATTGCCGTAATCCGCGATATAGAGGTCGCCTGCGGCATCTACCGCCAAGCCGGCCGGGAAGTACAGCGTTGCATTGCTGGCCAGGCCGCCATCGCCCGCGTAGCCGCGCGAGCCATTACCCGCGTAGGTGGTGATAGTTCCCGAGGGATCCACGCGCCGCACCCGGCTGTTCAGCGAATCGGCGATATAGACGTTCCCGGACGAGTCCACCGCGATGTCGAGGATATTCGAAAGCTGGGAGCCAATGCCTGAACTGCCATCGCCCGAAAAGCCGAGGGAGCCGTTGCCGGCGATGGAAGTGGCAAAACCATTGCTCTTGAACACTTTGCGGACAGAGTAGTTCGAGTAATCCGCGATATAAAGGTTGCCCGAGGTGTCCACCGCGACCCGTATGGGATTGGTGAACTGGGCACTGAGAGCAGGCCCGCCGTCGCCCGACCAGCCCGGCGACGTGCCGGTTCCCGCCACCGTGGTGACTATATATTGCTGGGCGGAGGCAATGCCGGCCGCGAGCAGAAACCCGCACAGAGGAAGAAATCTTTTCATGAATTTCAGTTGTTTGTAGACGCTGGATTTGCCCGGCGCGTTGCATTGAACCCGGGTGATGAACCTGACTCGCCTAATCTGCGATGATACCAATCGGCGTATGGCGCAATTATTCGCAGGTACTTCCGGTTTTTCTTATCGGGCGTGGAAGCCGGCCTTTTATCCGAAAGAGGTCGCGGCCAAGGGGTTTCTGGGGCACTATGCTTCCCGGTTGAACAGTGTGGAAATCAACTACACCTTCCGGCAACTGCCGTCAGCGAAGACGCTGGAAGGCTGGCTGAACGCCACTACAAATGGGTTCGCATTTTCGTGCAAGGCCCACATGCGGCTCACGCACATCATGAAAATGAAGGACGCGGAGAACTTCACGGAGGTGTTCCTGAAAGCACTGGAACCCCTGCGGGTTTCGCGCCGTCTTGGTCCAGTGTTGTTCCAGTTTGCGCCATCGTTCAAGATCGATGTAGATCGCCTGGCCGCTTATTTGCCCTTGCTGCCTCGGGATCTTCGGTTCGCCTTTGAATTCCGGCACGAGTCGTGGCTGACGGATGCGGTCTATGAGCAACTCGGGAAGCATGGGGTTGCGCTATGCCTGGCGGAATCGGAGAAACTGGAAATACCGAAGGTACTCACGGCGGATTTCGCGTACTTCCGGCTGCGGAAGGGCGACTACCCGTCCGTGGCGCGCGAGGCAATTGTGGAACAGGTTCGCGGCTTGCTCGGAGGTAATCGGGATGCTTACATTTACTTCAAGCATGAGGAAGATCCGAACGGGGCGCTATGGGCGGAAGAGGTGCTGAAGGCATGTCAGTAGGGCGCAGGGCCTTTCTGCTCACCGGCGGAGCTTTCCTTCTGCGCGCGCAGGACGGAGACGCGATCTTCTCAACCGACGTGAAGATCGTGAGCATTCTGGCCACGGTGCTGGATAAGCAGGGCAGAATTAATCACGATCTGACCAAAGACGATTTTCAGGTCACGGAGAACGGGCGCCCGCAGACCATCAAATACTTTTCGCGCGACTCGGATCTGCCGCTCACGATTGGACTCATGGTGGACACCAGCATGAGTCAGGTGCATGTAATTGGAGCGGAGCGCGGGGCGAGTTTTCGTTTCTTAGACAGGATCCTTCGCGAGGACAAGGATCAGGTTTTCGTTCTGAAGTTCGATATGACGGTGCAGGTCTCGCAGCCTTTGACTTCGTCACGAGAGAAGCTTGAAAAGGCGCTGGTGTTTGTCGATACGCCTACCCGCGCGGAACTGCGCAGCCAGGCAGGCGGCGGTACGCTGCTTTTCGACGCCACAGTGAACGCCTCGAAAAACATCATGGCGAAGAGGCAGGGCAGGAAGGCCCTGATCATCCTTTCCGATGGCGGGGAGAACGGCAGCGACGCTTCTCTGAACGATGCGATCGAGGCAGCCCAGCATGCTGACACGATGATCTACTCGATTCTCTTCGGAGGGTCAGAGGGCAGGAGCATTCTTCAGCGGATGTCGCGAGAGACCGGCGGGGGCTTTTTCGAAGTGACGAAGAAGCAGTCCATTGACCAGATTTTCGAAGTCATTCAGGCCGAACTGCGCGGGCAGTACAGCCTGGGGTATACGTCAGATCTGCCGGTTCGGATATCGGAATTTCGCAAACTTCAGCTCGCGGTCAAACAGAAGGGCCTGGTTGTGCAGGCCCGCGATCGCTACTGGGCGCAGCGCTGAGCGCTATTTCTTCGCCGAATATTCTTTGTACAGATCGGCCAGCTTTGCGGCATCCGCGTTCCCGGGGTGAATCACCACGCGATACCGGAAGTGCAGTTGCTCGCCCGGCTTCAGCGTCATGGAGCCGTCCGCTTCCTTATTTTTGGTGAACTGGCTCACGCCGAAGATGTTATTCGCGAACAGCCCATAGCCGCGCGCGTGCCAGTAAGTCGGGTAGCGCGGGTTGCCCGGATTATCGAAGATCGCAAGGCCCACCTGCTGGCCTTCCACGGTGCCTGAATAATCCATCCATTCGGAGCGTTTGCCCCAGCATTCGGCCTCGAGCTTCAGACCCTGGGCATTCATCATGACGCCCGTCCGCTTCGGTTCCGCAGGCTGCTTAGGTGCAGGTTCTTCCAGCCCGGACGCCACGCGAATTCCGAAGACGCCGTCTTTACCGTCGCCAAACTTCACCGTCTCTTTCGCGGTGAGCGTGAAGTCGAAGTCAATCACGCGGTTGGGCCCGCGCGCGTGGAAGATCATCTTGCGGTCTTCGTTCAGCACCACTGTTCCGTCAGACTGCTTCCATTCCGAAGTCTCATCGATTTCGCCGGACTTCGCGCCGCCCATAGCCTTTGACACCTTCGTGACGAAGATATGGCCGCGCTTTACTTCGGCCTGGCGCGGATCCGTATCGTAGGAGAATTCATTGTTCCAGTAATCGAAACCATTCACCGAATCATGCGCGAACCACATGGAACGGTGGTGGGGATGGTCAGTGGATTCGCCTTCCACTTTGTCCATGGGGAAGGCTCGCGTAACAGAAATTCCTGAAGGCGCGCGTAGCGGATACAGATAGGGTTTGGGCACGTCCGGACCATAAAAGAATGTGGTGTAGGGTTTGCCGTCGATCTCCACCGCAATCTGGTTCTTCCCCTGCGTGATCTTTACCTGAGCGGAGAGAGGCAACACGGCCAGCACGCCCAACGCGAGCAACTTATGCATGTCCAACAGTTAATCACAAGTTCCGCTACCGGGTGCGGAAGGGGCTGTGTCAGCCAGGTGAGAGCCTGGCCTTTGGGGATTACGAACGCGTCGCCTTCGACATAGAAATAGCCGACGCCGGGGCCTGGCGGCGGATCCACCAGGGTGGTGAAACCAACCACATTTCTGTGCATTCCGCGGAATGCCGATAATTCTTCCAGCTTTCCGTAAACGATGGCGCGATGCCTGCTGTACGCGGCTTCAGTCAATTCGATTCCGACCTCAAAATAGGGCCGGCTACCCCGATGGCGGTCAAGGCGCCGGATCACACCCTTCACCACTGCGCCGCTCGGCAGGATTGTTTCGTGTCCCATGCGCACGTTTTTCGAGACGATCGCGAGAATTTCATCCCCCACCGCAGCGTGAGCGGAATCGATCGGCGTATCCAGCTTCAACGGGATCTCCAGGCCGGAGGGCAGCGCCTGCACTTCTTCCTTCGCAGCGATGGCGGTTGCCGGGATAATCGCGGCGTTCTCTTCTGCGAATGAGATAGACGATTCAGCCGTATACTGCCGGCACGCAGTGAACGTGGTGTGGTTCCAGCGGGAATCACTGTTGATCGCTTCCGAATGCAGGTCTACGGCCAACGGGATCAGGATCTCCGAGCCTCCGAGGGGGACCCGGCCGTATTCGGCGGTTTCCTCCAGGCTCTTATCCGTGCTGAACGGTGGCAGATCCTGGGCTGCGAAACTGAAACGGACGAGATCCAATGTGGCGGTGTCCACGTCGAACCATCCCTTTGCACCCACTATGCCACTCGCATTGCGAAGCCGCACGTGCCAGCCACTTCGCATGTGGCTGATCTCGAAGTTGTAACGCAGCACCTCACGGCCATCTCTCGTCTCGCGCCCCGCAAACGTGATAATCGCGGTGCGGTTTACGAATACATTGCGTGCCATTGCCGCGAAGTCGCCGTCTGAGATGAAGCCGTTGTTCACCATGTCGGCCAGGCTGCGGTCGTCAAAGCGGGTTGCCCCGGGCCACGAGTAAAGCTCCTTGCCATCCACTATCGCTACCTGAATTCGAATCCGGTCGAACGGCTTCATCTTGCCGCCTTTCACGGCGCTGTAGCGGTCGATAGTTTCGAGGCAGGTGTAGTTGGGCAGGCGGTTTAACTCATCCGTCATGCGGCGCTTGATACGGGCCAGGTCAAGAACGTGCCTGGGAATCTCATCGCCTGTGAGGGCGAGCGCACACAGAGTGAACATCGCAGCAGCAAAGCGCATGTGGTTTGGCGTTGCTTTGCATTGTAGTGCGATTCGAAGCTGAACGCTATGCGCC
>JAUZEU010000435.1 GCA_030838885.1 Bryobacterales bacterium
GCGGAATGTTGGTTTCGCGACTGAAGTACTTGATGCTTTGCTGCTTGCCGTCTTCAGCCAGATCGAAATCGGCTTTTTCCAGATTGTTGACCAGACCGTTTTGTTTGTTGCGGACAGCACAGTAGAGACTGACGACATCGACATCGACTTTGATGGGGTCGCCGACGTCTTCATCCTTCCCGGCAGGGGGCTGCGGGGCGGGCGCCTGACCTAAGAGCAAAGGCAGCAGCGCGAGCGCAGCAAGGGGGAAGCAGAGGTTTTTCATACAATTGAGGAAGCGCGCTTTCTGTAGAGGCTGACGCGCACCGGACGAAAACTGTTTCACATGCGTACCGCTATCAAGCATCTCAAAAAAGATCCGGTCATGGCGAAGATCATTGAAAAGGCGGGGCCGTTCCGCATGCAGTACGGAGAACCGCGCTTCGAGAACCTGGTGCGGTCGATTGTTTCGCAGCAGTTGAGCGGCAATGTTGCGAGGGTGATTTTCGGGCGGCTGCTGGAGGCTGTGGCGGCGGTCACGGGAGAGCCTGGCCTGACTCCCGCAGGGATTCTGAGGCTACGCACAGAGCGGATGCGGCGGTGTGGGCTTTCGGCTGCAAAGACGCTCTATATCCGCGAATTGGCGAAGCATACGAAGCGCGGGAGGGTGGTGTTTGAGAGCCTTCAGGAGCTAGAGGATGCGGCAGTGATCGAGCACCTGACCCAGGTGAAGGGGATCGGGGTCTGGACGGCGCAGATGTTCCTGATGTTCGCGCTGCGGCGGAATGATGTGCTGCCGGTGGCCGATCTGGGAATCCGGGTAGCGATGAAGGGCGCGTATGGGCTGGAGGAATTGCCGAAGCCCGCGGAAATGGAACGGATTGCGGCGGCGTGGCGACCCTACATGTCGATTGCGTGCTGGTACTTGTGGCGGAGCCTGGACGGACCGAGGGAAAAGAAGGTGGCGCCGGCTACTTGAATTTACCCGGTATTTGGCTGGGATAGACTATTACGAGTTCGTAAGGATTTCAGAGGCGAAACATATATATGAATAAGCAAGTAGCAGCCGCGGCATTCACCGTGGCGCTAACGATTGCCGCAATGAGCCAGGTGGCCGGGCAGGTGGTGGGTCAGCCAGCCGCTCCGGAGAGCGGCGGCGGACGCGGCGCGGGAAGAGGCGGAGCAGCGCCAGGTAATGGCCGGCCTGCGGCAGCGGTGAATGCCCGACCCGCTGCTTACCCCGACCGTCCGCCAGCCGACCCGGCAGTGGTTGAACGCGGCAAGGCGATCTATGGAGTGCAATGCAATTTCTGCCACGGTTCCGATGCCCGTGGTGGTGAGGGCGGGCCGAACCTGCTCCGCTCTGAGTTGGTACTGAACGATCAGAAGGGCGAGTTGATCGCGCCGGTGGTGCAGAACGGGCGAGGTGAAATGCCGCCGTTCAAATTGAACCCGACTCAGATTGCGGAGATCGCGGCCTATATCCACAGCTTTAAAGTTGGCGGCTACGATGTCTCACGCATGACGCCGTTAAGCATTCTGGTGGGCGACGCGACGGCTGGTCAACAGGTTTTCAAGAACATGTGCGCATCGTGCCACTCCGTGACGGGAGATCTGAAAGGGATTGCGTCTAAGATTACCGATCCGAAGGCTCTGCAGAATGGCTGGCTGATGCCGGGTGGTGCTGGTGGTCGGGGCGGTCGCGGTGGTGCTTCGCCATTCAACGTGCCGCCCACGACGGTTTCGGTTACGACCGGACCCGGGAAGAAGGTGGAAGGGCGTTTGGTGCGGATCGACGATTTCATCGTGACGCTTGTGGATTCCGACGGCGCGCAGAAGACATTCCGGCGCGACGGAGACAACCCCAAGGTCGAGATCAATGATCCTTTAAAGCCGCATAAAGATCTGCTGCCGAAGTACACGGACAAACAGATTCACGATTTGACCTCTTATCTGGTGACGATTAAATGACGACCATCAAAACACTTCTACTTTCGACCTCGCTTTTGGTGGGACAGGCTTTCGGACAGGCGCTCGACCCTGCCACGCTGCTGAAGCCGCTGGGCACGACTGATGCGTGGCCGACTTACTCAGGGGATTACTCGGGTAAACGATACAGTGCGCTGAAGCAGATTAATCAGGCCAACGTGAAGAATCTGACGCTGGCCTGGACGTCGCGAGTTACGCCGGGCGCAGGCGGCGGTGGAGGCCGTGGCGGCTTTGGCGGCGGTCCTCCGACGATTATTGGCGGTGAGGGTGCAGCCGATGCGAATGCCGGAGGCGGATTTGGCGGCGGGACCAGTATTCGGGCATCCATTCTGCAGGTTGGCGGGGTGCTGTATCTCTCCATGCCTGATAACGCGTGGGCAGTGGACGCCCACGATGGACATGAAATATGGCACTACTACTGGAAAACCAAGGGTGGGACACATATCGGGAACCGCGGGCTGGGGATGTATGGCAACTGGCTCTATATGGAGACTCCCGACGATTATCTGGTCTGCCTGGACGCGGCCACGGGGAAGGAACGCTGGCATAAGGAAATCGCCAATTTCAATCAGCAGTACTTCTCGACGATGTCGCCGATCGTGATCGGCAATCACATTCTGACAGGCACCGGAAACGATCTGGACGAGCCTGGTTACATTCAGTCGCGTGATCCGGAAACGGGCGACATTCAGTGGACGGTTTATACGGTTCCAATGAAGAAGGGCGATCCGGGGCTTGAGACCTGGGGCAGCCTGGACGGGGCAAAGCATGGCGCCGGTAATGTCTGGATTCCGGGCGTTTACGATCCGGATACGCATTTGTACATTGTGGGCACTGGTAATCCGTCGCCTGCTTATACGAATCCGCCGAGCCGCGATGGCGACAACCTGTTCACATGCTCCATTATTGCGGTGAATGTGGATACCGGAAAGATGGCCTGGTATTACCAGCTCAATCCGCACGATACGCATGACTGGGATTCGACGGAGACGCCGATCCTGGTGGATGGCGAGTTCAAAGGCAAGCAGCGCAAGATGGTGATGCATGCGGACCGGAATGGCTACTTCTATGTGCTGGACCGTCTGACCGGTGAACACCTGCTGACGAGCAAATTCTCAGAGGCTGCAAACTGGGCCAAGGAGATCAATGCCAAGGGCCAGACGATTCGCGACGTGGCGAAGGATTCCACGGTGCCGGGCTCCCTGGTGTCTCCGAACAATGGCGGAGCGACGAACTGGCCGCCGCCCGCTTATTCGCCGGATACAGGTCTGTTTTATGTGCCGCAGAACGATGCTTATGCGATGTACTATCTGACGGAGACCGATCCGCGCGGCGCGATGGGGCTGGGCGGCAAGGACGAAACCGGACTTGGTTCGCTGGGTTCTTATCTGACGGCGATCGATTACAAGACGGGCAAGGTGGCCTGGCGGCATCGGTATCCGGGCACCGGCGGTAATCTTGGGAACGGCATGCTGACCACGGCAGGCAGGCTGCTGTTTGCGGGTGATGCGGGTGGCAATATCGTTGCATATGACGCGGCCAGCGGTAAGATTCTTTGGCATTCGCATATCGGGAACGTTTCGAATGCGCCGGAAACATATTCTTTGGACGGGCACCAGTATTTGCTGGTGGCGGCCGGGGATCAGATGTTCGCGTTCGCGCTGTATTGAAAAAACTGCGATTGAATCATAAGAGCCCAGCCCAGAAAGTGGCTGGGCTTTTTTTGTTTGCACTCTCATTTTGGTTTGCATGTGCGGTGTCATAGACTGCATGGGGAGAGAAATATGCGTTCATTCAGGTACCTCGCCGTTGGTTTGCTGTTCGCCGGCCAAATGGCGATGGGAGATGACAGCCAGCGACTGCTTACCGTAGATCACTACGTGCGTGTCCGGTCGACAGTTCCCGCGATTGCCGGACAGACGACGCAAATCTATGTCCGTGAGATTGTCCAGGCTGGCGAAGCATTGCGTCGCGAGGCGGCGACGGATCGGGTGGTGCTTTTCGTTCATGGCGCAGGTACTCCGGCAGAGGTCGCTTTCGACGCGGCTTACCAGGATTACAGCTGGATGCGTTATCTGGCCAGCGCGGGATTCGATGTCTTCGCGATGGACATGACAGGATATGGCCGTTCCACGCGCCCGCCGGCTATGAACGAACCCTGTAACCTGTCGCGCGAGCAGCAGGTTTCGCTGGGATTTCAGCCGTGCGATGCGACCTACCCGCAGAACATGACGACCATTGCTTCCGACTGGAACGATATCGGGGCAGTGGTGGATCACGTACTGGCTCTGCGGCATGCGCAGCGGGTAAGTTTAATTGCCTGGTCGCTGGGTGGTCCAAGGGCCGGGGGCTACGCTTCACAGCATCCGGACAAGGTGTCCCGACTGGTGTTTCTGGCTCCTGCGTATAACCGCGCGGGATCGGGTTCACCTCCGGCGCAGGTGCCTGGAAAGGGTACAGCGTACAACACCCAAACGAAGAGCGAATTCGCGGCCAACTGGGACCGGCAGACGGGGTGTCCGGATCAGTATGACCCGAAAGCGGGCGATGCGGTGTGGACTGCGATGCTGGAATCGGATCCTGTTGGCGCCACCTGGGGCAACGGCACACGGCGCGCACCTCAGGTGACTTCGTGGGGGTGGAACAATGCCGCTGTCACAAAGCTAACCATTCCGACGCTTGCTGTAGCTGGCGCTTACGATAAACAGGTGCCGCCTGAACGCGTGAAGGATTTGTATACAGATCTCGGCTCGAAACAGAAGGTCATGGTGGATCTGGCGTGCTCCTCGCATAATGCCTTGTGGGAGCGGAATCACCTGCTGCTTTTCAAGGCATCGCTGGAATGGCTGACGAAGGGCACTGTGAACGGCACGGAGCAGGGCACGGTGCGTCTGGGTTACTGAAAATTTAGGTGAGAAGTTTGGCTCTATAGGGCACTGTGTCAAGCAGGGATGAGATTTGACCACTGGGTCGCGAGCCTGCTCGCTCCCCTTGCTGTATGGGTATTGATCAACGGGCTGGACGATCTCATTATTGATGTGGCCGCGGTATGGGGCTACATACGCCAGCGTTTCTCTGCGGATGCGAATGAGGCCATCCCTTCGGAGGAGCAACTCGACGCGGTGCCGCAGCGCCTGATGGCTGTTTTCGTTGCGGCATGGAAGGAGCACAAGGTCATCCGGAAGATGATCGAGAACAATGTGCCCAACATGCGATACAGGCGCGTGGAGTTTTTTGTCGGGGCTTATCCCAATGACGCTCCGACACTTGCTGCCATCCGCGAGGTGATGAAGCAGTTCCCGAACGTGCATCTTTCAGTGTGCCCACATGACGGGCCGACATCCAAAGCCGATTGCCTGAACTGGATTTATCAGCGGATGCTGCTGCATGAAGAGGAACACGGGCTTCGGTTCGAGATGATTCTGACGCATGATGCAGAGGACCTGATCGACCCGGATGCGCTTCGCTGGATCAATTACTATGCGCAATGGAACGACTTCGTGCAGATTCCGGTGCTGGCTTTGCCGACGGCGATTCGCAAATTCTCGCACGGCGTGTATTGCGATGAGTTTGCGGAGTATCAGTTCAAAGGGGATAGGAGATAGAGGCCGCGGAAACTGCCCTTCAGCGAGCCGTCGGGGGATCGGAAGAACGGCGACAAACATTTCAGTGCCGGACTGTTCTATTATGTTCTGCAGGAGTGAACAGTTGGTAAGGACCCAGAAAAGGTGCTTCAGTGGATAGTATTGGCAAGATAATCGCGATTCTCAATGAAAATCAGGTCCTGATCCGGTCAGATGAGCCTCTCGTAGCCGGTGAAGAAGTCGCCGTGTTCGATCGAATCAGCACGGAACCTTTGTCAGTCAGTGGTATTCCGTATCTGGATTTTCCAAAAGGGCGACTGAAGATTACATCGCTCCAGCATCCCGGAGTTTATCTGGCAAACCGATTCGTTGTGAGCACCGAACGGGTTCCGCGATCCAGTCTTGGCAGTAACGCTTTCCTGAGCCTTCTAGGTGAACAGGAGATAAAAAGCTACTCCGCGAAATTTGACGAAGCTGCGAACATGCAAATCGCCACTGACCGGACAATTCGAGTCGACGACCACGTGTCGAAATAGCCATGGCAGTCTCCGATCCCACGTCAACAGCATCGGTATTAAAGCCATGGATGCAATATTTTGGATTTTATGTTAGCGTGATTTTGGCGTCCCTGCAGGCATTGAATCTTATGAAACGCGGGAGGTTGAGTGTCGTTGTCACCAAAGACGTCTTCTTTCGCGTTACAGAAACGGGCGAGGCACTTTTCTGTAGCGCTAATCTGCTGGCTCGCCACGCACCCGTATTAATTCGGGAGGTTAAAGCCAAACTCGAACGAACGAATCGCCCGCAAAAATCGTTTGATCTCGAAATATCACAATTCGGTGAAAAGGTCAGGGGCAACAGCCTGATTGCTGAACACTATTTTTACGGTACGAGCGCTCTTCTGCACATACCAGATTCGATTCCGCAGAGGGCAGTTTATCTATGCGTTCAGGGCAACTATAGAGATTTGATTCAGACTGAATTCGTTGCCTTTCGCCGGGCAATTCTCGATTACAAACAGGAAACGCAAACTGCCGGGATCAGCGTCGATCCCGGAGATTTCGCGAAAACACTTCAAAAGAGGATTGACGACTATTCCGGAAGATTGATGACGGCAGTTCAGATCGAACCTGGGTCATATAAGCTCTCCGTCTCGGTATCTTACGAGAATCCCGCACGATTCACGTTCTTCGCGCGTCCAAAAGCTGTGGAGTCCAGTATTTCTTTCACAGTCGGCCCTGATGTAAAAACGCTACTGTGGACAGAATTGAAGCAGGCCTTGCAGACAGCAGGAGAAAATCTTCTTTTCGATCGGTCGGTAGAGATGAAGTATCCTTCCTATCACCCTACCAACGTGAGAGAGGGCCAAGTTCCCGCGTGATCCGCTGTCATCGAAAATAACTTAACGAGTCAGACTAACCGAGTACTTTCGACGATGACCTCCGAGTTCGGCCAACTAGGATCGAAAAGGCAATGTGCCCGTGCCTTTGGCGCGGTCCTGGACTACAGTGGCTCTAATACCCCGAACAGATTTGCAAGCGCTCTCCACTGCCGCATATGCGGCACGCAAGTCCCATTCCGCCACTCACCCGCATATACAACCGAAACACCGGTGGCCGCCGCGATTGCGGGTCCGGTGAGCCCCGCCAGTCGTGGCTGAATTTGGGAACTATAATACTCACGCGTAAGCCAATTCGGGCATGTCAGCCGGATGCCATGCCTGCAAAGCCTCATTCTGCCGCTTGCGGGCCTCGCGTCGTTTCGCGAGCGCCTCAGGAGTTTGCGCGGCAACTCTACCGCCCCGCAAGAGCGCGGCCTGCCGGTTTCGGGTGTTCCCCCTTC
>JAUZEU010000441.1 GCA_030838885.1 Bryobacterales bacterium
CGTATCGGCCGCAGTGGAAATCGGCAGGAAAGTTGCCGAACGTGCGAAGGAACAGGGCATCGCGAAAGTGGTGTTCGATCGGGGCGGCTATCTGTATCATGGCCGGGTAAAGGCGCTCGCCGAAGCAGCGCGTGAAGCAGGATTGGAGTTTTAATGCCAGCCGTAACGGTAAAGCGGGTCGATCCGCAGTCTCTGAATCTAAAAGAAAACGTCGTTGCGATCAACCGCGTCACCAAGGTCGTAAAAGGCGGTAAGAACATGAGCTTTTCGGCTCTCGTCGTGGTCGGCGATGCGCAGGCTCGCGTAGTGGGTTTCGGCGTTGGCAAGGCAAAGGAGGTGCCGTCCGCTATCCGCAAGGGTATCGAATCGGCGAAAAAGAACCTCCGCCGCGTCCACCTGCTGGACAACACAATTCCACACCAGGTGCTGGGTAAATTCGGCGCTGGTCTGGTGATGTTGAAGCCGGCCCAGGACGGTACCGGAGTGATCGCCGGTGGTCCGGTTCGCGCCGTGGTGCAGGCTTGCGGAATTCCCAATGTGCTGACGAAGTCCATCGGCAGCCACAACCCCCACAACGTAGTCAAAGCGACCATTAACGCGCTGGAACAGCTTCGCGACCGGGCTGCCGTTCGTGAAATGCGCGGTCTGACGCCGGAGAAGGTGTAATGTCCGAGACGAACGAAGCGACCATCAAAATCAAGCTGATCAGGAGTGTGATCTGCACCCCTGAAAAGCATAAAATTATGATTCGGAGCCTGGGTCTGAGAAAGATCAACCAGGTAGTAGTCCGGCCCGACACTGCGTCGTTCCGCGGCTTTGTCAAGAAAGTGCCGCATTTGCTGGCGCTGGTAGATTAATCTCCGATCCGTCGGCGATCAGGAATTGGGAATAAGCGAAATGAATCTGAGTTCACTAACACCACCCGAAGGCCAGAAGCACCGCAAAAAGCGCATTGGCCGCGGCATGGGTTCCGGCAGAGGCAAGACGGCGACGCGCGGCAGCAAGGGTGCGCGGTCCATTTCCGGGTACAGCATTATGCGTGGATTTGAAGGCGGCCAGATGCCCCTTCACCGGCGTTTGCCGAAGCGGGGCTTTACCAACATTTTCAAGAAGGAATTTGCGATCGTCAACGTTCGCCAGTTTGAGAACCTGCCCGGCGATGTCTTCAACGCCGACCGCCTGTTCGAACTCGGCGTCATCAAGAAACTGGGTGATGGGCTGAAGATCCTGGGTACCGGCGACCTTACCCGTAAAATCGAAGTGGAAGCGCATATTTTTTCCAAATCCGCTATTGAGAAGATTCAGAAGGCTGGCGGAGAAGCAAAGATTGTTGGCGCCGCAGCAGCTTAAGCTCGCGGCGCAGGCGAGATAAGGGACCACATTATGGGGAAGTTGTTTGAAGCAATCGGGAATATCTTCCGCATTCCGGATCTCCGGAGGCGCGTGGCATTTACGTTCGGACTGCTCGCGGTTTACCGTTTAGGCAGCTTCGTTCCCACACCGGGTATTGACGTTCACCGCTGGACAGAGTTTTTCACCCGCACGCAGGGATCGATCTTCGGCTTTTTCGATCTTTTCGCGGGTGGCAATATCCGGCGGCTATCCATTTTCGCTTTGGGGATCATGCCGTACATTACGGCATCGATCATTTTGCAGCTGTTGACGGTTGTGGTTCCGACCCTCGAAAAGCTTCAAAAAGAAGGCGAACTTGGCCGACGCAAGATTACGCAGTGGACTCGTTATCTGACCGTTTGCCTGGGTATCGCGCAGTCGTTCGGGATCGCTATAGGACTGGAAGGAATGACGGACGGCATTGTGCCACATCCCGGAATTCCGTTCATTCTGCTGACGATTCTTTCGCTCACCACCGGGACTGCATTCATTATGTGGCTGGGCGAGCAGATTACAGAGCGTGGCGTTGGCAATGGCATGTCCCTGATCATTTTTACTGGAATCGTAGTTGGGCTGCCGTCGGCTATCGGCAATATCTACACCAACGTCTTTGTCACGCATGAGTGGGGTTTCATCACTCTGGTCGTGCTGCTGGCGATGATGATTGCGGTGGTGGCTTTCATTGTTCTCGTCGAAATGGCAGAGCGCCGTATACCTGTGCAGTACGCCAAGCGCGTAATCGGGCGCCGTGTGATGGGCGGTCAGTCCACCCACATGCCGCTCAAGGTCAATGCCGGTGGTGTCATACCTGTGATCTTCGCGTCTTCGATTCTGGCGTTCCCTCAGACGATACGGAATACGCCTTTCGTGAAGAACAACGCCTGGCTGAACAGTATTCTGGGTTCGATCCAGCATGCTGAACCCCTGTATATTCTGTTGTTTGTCGCGCTGATCATCTTCTTCTGTTTTTTCTACGTGTCGATCATCTTCAACCCGAATGAGGCTGCGGATAACATGCGTAAATACGGCGGGTTTATTCCGGGTATTCGCCCGGGGCGCAGCACTTCCGATTACATGAATACGATCCTCACCCGGATCACGTTTGTGGGCGCCATTTACCTGGCCATCCTGTGCCTGATTCCCGATGTGATGATTTCCGGGATTAAACTGCAGCATCTGCCGCTCATCGGGAACTTCATTGACGCGCACTTCCCTGCCTTCATTCTGAACGGACTGAACGTGCAGTTTTACTTCGGCGGTACTTCACTGCTGATCGTAGTCGGTGTGGCAATGGATACGGTCAATCAAATTGAAGCGCAGCTGATCATGCGCCACTATGAAGGGTTTACGCCGCGAGCCGGCCGCATCCGCGGTCGCCGCAGTTCTGTCTGATAAATGGTTGCAGGGAATTCAGTATCCGGGCAGGCGCTGCCGGTCGTCAGTGGTGACGGCGTCAGAGCGGAGTCTGCCAGACCCCTTGCAGTAGTTATGTTTGGGTCTCCGGGTTCCGGCAAAGGAACCCAGTCGAAGTACCTGGTCGAGTGGTTGAACATTCCTCAGATATCCACCGGAGACATGCTCCGGGAACATATCAGGAACGGCACCGAAGTTGGAAAGGCAATTGAGAGCCGGATGCGGGCCGGCTCTCTGGTTTCAGACGAACTGGTGAATCAGCTGGTTTACGAGCGGATCCACCAGCCTGATAGCCAGCGTGGCTTTATCCTCGACGGGTACCCCCGAACACCGGCTCAGGCGCAGGAAATGATGCGCTTGTTGGCCACGGTTGGCGCGAGAGAGGTGGTAATTCACCTTGTTGTTGATTACAATATAATTATCTCCCGAATGGCGGGGAGGAGAGTGTGTCTGAAGTGCGGCACTCTTTACAACTCCGTCTCGAAGCCCCCCAAGGTGGAAGGAATCTGCGACCTGGATGGGTCTGTTCTTTCAGTTCGGGAGGACGACCGCGAGGAAGTGGTAAGGGAGCGCCTGGCGCAATATGAGGCGAGCACCAGACCGCTGATCGACTACTTCCGGAAATCGAGCGAGCGGCTAATCGAAGTAGATGCCAGCCGGGAGCGGCCCGAAGTTGTATTCGGGAAGATTCAGGCCG
>JAUZEU010000557.1 GCA_030838885.1 Bryobacterales bacterium
CTGGCCGATCCATTTCGAGTACGGGGACTCCAGCTCTTTCCGAGCCTTCTGCGCCGGCAAAACACCAGCCAGCAAAGCCATCCCGACCGCAAGCATTACGAACCCTCTGGAAGCCATGCGCCGCACGAAAGCATTTTCGGGTCCACGCGGAAGCAAAAGGTACTTAACCGTCGCGAGCGCGTGATTCCGCGCCACAGGAGTAGCAGCTTAGGACACTAGCTGGAACCTGGATCACGCGAAGCTGCACGTCTCGAAGCGCAGCTGCCGTCCAGCGCCAGCAGGATCGCGCGGAAACTGCAGTCCCCGCGCCCCGCGACAACTACATCACACAAACTCTTCCGGAGGCCCGCTCATCACCTGCCGTACTTCAATCGGCATGTTCAGCGGAGTCCCGCCTGGCCCCGGTGCCGCCGAGGCACGCGCGGCAATCTGATAGGCCTGCTCCGGGCTTTCCACCTTAACCACCCAGTAACCCGCCAAAAATTCCTTCGATTCCGGGAAAACCCCATCCAGAATTGGCGCTCCGTTCACTCCAGCACGAACAACTTTGGCCTGGTCCGGCCACGCAAGCCCCTCGGAGGAAACCAATACCCCCGAGGCACTCAGTTCCTTACTGAATCCAATCATGAACGCAATGTGCGCCTGAATGTCTTCCTTCGGCCAGTTGCCGATCGAGTTGCCGGTTGCCTTCATAGTATTCATCATCAAAATAAATTTCATAGTCAGCGCTCCTGATTACGCTCTCACAGGTGAGTCGGAGCGGAACGCGCATTCTCGACATCCCCGGGCGGCAATCCCGGAAAGTTTTTCTTTTGTTAACCTTCCCGTCAGTTTTAGTTGTCCAATCCCAAGCCTTCCATGCATCGTTATTAACACGGGCACAAAGGTCGTGGTCGGAGCGATAACGGTCGGGGTCGGGATTGCGTATCTATGGCGCTTATGGCACCAGCGCGATATCTCACCGGTGGGGTGGCCGGGCTTCGATGCCCAGAATGCGCGACTGCCCGATGGCTGGGACTGGGAAATCAAGGATGGCAAGCCCACAGGAGACTTAGCGAAAAACAATCCGGACGGACGCTGTCTTTCAGGCGAGTCACGAAGTTGACTTTCTGCCGTGTCAACTGCGGCCACCAGCAGCAGACAAGTCAGTCGGTGACCAGAGGAGCCGCGCTCTTTGACTCCATAGGCTGCGGACTTTGCCATACGCCATCTTTCCAGATCGTGACCGGGATAACAGCGGCGCTTTCGAGTAAGCCGGTGAATCTGTATTCGGATTTGCTGCTGCACAAGATGGGCCGGGGCCTTACCGACGGTGTCATGCAGGGCTATGCGGCCGGCGACGAGTTCCGAACCGCACCTCTGTGGGGCTTGGGGCAGCGGATGTTTTCCTTCACGACGGGCGAACAGTTTGCCTTCCGCGGTAATGGCACACGCCGGTTCAGGTTCAGAGGCAAACGCGGTGATTGCCGGATACAACGCTTGGCGGATGACCGGGAGGAGGACCTGTTCAGATTGCTGCGATCGCTCTGACGGCTGCGTTCGCGATAGCTTTGGGCGGCCTTACAACAAGGCCGCCCAAAGCCGCCGTTGTTTGAACCTCCGGCCCGCCACATCTGATCACGTCCTTTGAAGAAGGTATTTTGGGCATTGATTCAGCAACTTAGCAGGTTTAGCAGTAAATTCCTTCCGTTGGGCGCGATAGCTCTGAATATGAAGGGAGCTATCTCTAATGAATGGCGGCAGGCCACGGAACACAAGCAGGCAGCCCGGCAAACCCGGTTCCAGGAGCCGTCTGGCCAAATGGGTTCGAATTTTCAAACCAGAACCGAAGTACCGGTACCAACTCGCCAGCCGGCATCGCCCACGCACCAGGAATGGCTTCGAATTTTCAAAACGATCCGGAGGCCGCCCAAACCGTGCCCGCCGCACAGCACCTGTGCGCAGGGGTCACATTGAGACAAAGACCGAAGTCCGCTAGAATGAAGGATTCATCCGGTAGCGCATCAACGTGCAGAGTGGAAACGCGAGGTGTTGGGAAATCGTCCCTCACCCTTGCGTCCGGTGGAAAGGAACCAGGTTTTCATGACTTCACTCAGGCCTTTGCGCCTGATTAGCGCGCCCGTTTGTCTCTACTGCCTGATCGCCAGTATTCCCACTTTTTTTATACTTTCGGTCGTGACCTCGGCGGCGGCACAAACGCCTCCGCAGCAGCAAGCTCCCGCGCAACAGCCACCAGTCCCGGCAGCGCCCCCCGCGCAGGGGCAGCAACCGCCGGCACCCCAACCGGCGCCCGGCAACAACCCTTTTGAGAACGTTCCGCAGATTTCCGCCCCCAAGCCCCAGCCGCAGGGCAACCCGCCCGCCCAGACAACGCCGCCGCAGTTCGAAGCGCCTAAACCGGTAGCGCCTGGTGAACCAGTGTCCGGCCCGGTCCTCGCGCCCGACGTGATTGAATCCATTCAGTTCAAGGGTTCGCGCCGTGTTCCGCAGGACACACTGCGGGCCATGATCTTCACCAAAGTTGGCGACGTCTACAACAAGGAAACTCTCAGCCGTGACTTCATGGCTCTCTGGAATACCAACCGCTTTGACGACATCACGCTCCAGAGCGAAAAAGGCGAGCGGGGTGGCACCGTCCTTACCTATGTAGTTGTCGAACGCCCTGTCATCCGCGACATCAAGTACGAAGGGATGAAATCGGCCTCCATCTCAGACGTTCTTGATCGCTTTAAAGAACGCAAGGTCGGCCTCGTTGTTGAATCCCAGTACGATCCTAATGTCATCAACCACGCCGCTGTCGTCCTGAAGGAACTGCTGTCGGAGCGCGGACACGAATTCGCCACCGTCAATCCCGATCTGCGGCGCATCCCGCCGTCCTCCCTCGAAATCATTTTTCAGGTGGAGGAGGGACCCAAGGTGAAAGTCGGAGAGATCAACATTGTCGGCAACCAGGCCTTCAGCCGCCGTCAGGTCGTGCGCGCGATGAAGAACCTGAAGCCGATCGGCATTCCGCATTCCATCTTCCTGGAAGAGCTCTTCTCCAAGACCTACGATTCCAGCAAGCTGGAGGAAGATAAGGAACGGATCCGGGACGCCTATCAGAAGGAAGGCTACTTCACGGCCAAGGCCCTTGAGCACACCGTCAAGCTGCATACCACGGGCGGCGCTCTTGGCGGCTTCCACATCCCTCTCTTCAAAGAGAACAAGGTCGGACAGGCGCAGGACATTACCCTTCCCGTTGAAGAAGGTAAGCGTTATTACCTCGCAAAAATGAACTTTGAGGGCGTGAAACTCTTCCGCTCCACGGAGTTCCTCGGCCGCCTGTTCGCCATGCAGCAGGGTGACGTCTTCTCAACGGAAAAACTGCGCAACGGCATCAAGAACCTCACCAAGGTCTATAGCCAGTTCGGCTACATCGATTACGTGGGCGAGCCGCAGATCGACGTCGTCCCACAATCCAACAAGATCGACCTGACCATCAACGTCGATGAAGGCAAGCAGTTCTTCGTCCGGCGCATCGAGTTCACCGGCAACACCACTACCCGGGACAAGGTCATTCGCCGCGAGTTGCTCATCGACGAAGGCGACGTCTACAACTCCACTCTTTGGGATGCCAGCATTCTCCGTCTGAACCAGCTCGGCTACTTCGAAACTCTCAAAGAGAATGAGGCTTTCTCGTTGAATCGCAACGCCGGCAGTAACACGGTCGATATCAATCTCAAGGTCAAGGAGCGCGGCAAGAATTCCATCAGTCTGAACGGTGGCGTCTCAGGAATTGCCGGAACGTTCGTGGGCATGAACTACTCGACCAATAATTTCCTCGGCCTCGGTGAAACACTCAGCATCGGCGGGCAGGTCGGCACGCTCACAGACGATGTAAATATCGGTTTTACTGAGCCTTACCTGTTTGATCGCCCCCTGCAGGCGGGAATTTCTCTCTATCTCCGGCGTTTCGATTACAACCAGGGCCGCCAGATTTCTCTGCTGTCCGGCACCGACGTGACCGGCTTCTACAACGCTCTCGGCAGCGCCAACGTTTTGAATTACATTCAGAACTCGAAGGGAATTGCCTTCTCGGCCAGCTACCCTATCAAGCGTAGCTTCGCGCGGCTCGGCCTTTCTGTCGGATACGACGATTCCAGCATCGTCACGAAGTCGACCGGCGCCACTACTTACTTCACCTACCTGAACTTCCGCGGTGTGGACGGTCCGAATGCGTTGAACGGCATCAAGACTTTCAGCGTCACTCCGTCTTATACCTACAACTCCAAAAACAACTACCAGAATCCGACCGGTGGCAAAAGCATCTTCGCGTCGATTCAGGCTTCGGCGAGCGTGCTCGGCGCAAACGTCAACACCATCCGCCCCACCTTCGATGGCCAGTACTACCATGTCAGCCCCAAATGGCGGAAAAACGTTTTCGCGTTCCACCTTTCCGCGTCTACCCTCTTTGGATATGGCGGCAAAGTCGCGCCCCCGTTCTCCCGTACGTTCATGGGCGGTGAGAATGACGTCCGCGGCTTCGAGTTCTACTCCATCACTCCCGTGGCTTACATCCCCAGCAGCGCGCTGGTCAATATTCTCAATCCCGACGGCTCGCAGCGGACGCAAAAAACGCTGGTTAACGGTTACCTCCAGACCACTACTGTGAGCCAGAACTCGCCGATCTACCAGATCATCACCCCTGGCGGGGATACCCAGGGCATCTTCAACTTCGAGTACCGCATCCCGGTTTTCGGACCCGTAACCCTAGCGCCGTTCTTCGACGCGGGGCTGAATAAGGTCCTCTTTCCCAGCCAGTTAAAGGTGAACCAGGGACAGATCGATCTGCTGAACAGTCAATTCCCTCAGGCGGCGTTCACCAACCAGGTAAAGATTGCGCCCGGCACTCAGGCCGTCCGCATGTCCACCGGCATCGAGGTTCAGGTCATCCTGCCCATCGTTCAGGCCCCTTTCCGCGTATACTGGGCATACAACCCGGTCGTGCTGCAGCAGTACCTGCAGCCGCCCATCGTGCTGGATCGGTCTATGTACCCGAACCAAACCACTTTCGTGAACGCGGTGAACAATTACTCGCCTCCGTACCCGTACTATGAAAAGAGAAGCACGTTCCGCTTCACCATCGGCAGAACATTCTAAGGGAGTATGAAAGCTTGAGAAGTAAATCGTTTGCATTACCTGGCCTCCTGTTGGGCCTGGGGATTACCGCCCTCGCGCCACATGCGGGTGCTCAGCAAAAGATCGCCGTTATCGACATGCAGGGCTCACTGCTCTCCACCACCGAGGGCAAAAAGGCGGCCGAAGAACTGAAGGCGAAGTTCGGCCCCAAAGAAGCCGAATTCAACAAGCGTTCGCAGGATCTTGCGGCCAAACAGGACCAACTGCGGAAGGGCGCTAACACCATGAGTGCCGAGGCGAAGGCCTCGGCGGATCGTGACATTGCGGCTCTCACCAAGGCTTTGCAGCGCGACGGCGACGACACGAAGGCGGATTTTCAGGCTGAAGAGAACCGTCTCCTCGGTGGCATTCTCAACAAGATGCAAGCCATCCTTACCAAATACGCCACCGATAATCAGATCACTATGATTGTCGACGTTAGCCAGCAGCCCAACAATCTGCTGTATGCCGACCAGGCCGCCAACATCTCCGCAGCCGTCATCGCTCTGTACGACAAGTCGGGCACCCCGGCAGCTGCACCGGCCCCGGCCAGGCCGGCAGCCCCGTCAGGGCCCAAGCCAGTAGCTCCAGCCCCTGCGCCCAAGAAATAAGACAGCTTTTTAAGGAACAGAACATGACCAGAAATTTCATCCTCGCCCCCCTGCTCGCTGTGCTGGCGCTCGGCGCCCAGGCGCAAACACAGAAGATCGGCGTCATCAACATGCAGGACGCGCTGGTGGCCACCAAAGACGGACAGAAAGCCGTGGCTGATCTCCGCTCCAAGTACAGCCCCAAAGATCAGGAACTGCAGAAGCGGCAACAGGAACTTACCGCGAAGCAGGAGCAGTATCGCAAAACCCAGAACACTATAAGCGAAGCTGCGAAAGCCACACTGGAGCGCGATATCGATTCCATGCAGCGGACAATGCAACGCGATGTAGATGACGTCAAGCAGGATATGGATGCGGATCAGCAGCGCATGGTCAACGAACTCGGCCAGAAGATGATGCAGGTCATCTCGAAGTACGCCGCGGACAATCAATTCACCGCCGTATTCGACGTCAGCGGCCAGCCGAACAACATTCTTTACGCCTCCAACACTGCGGATATTACTCAGGCGGTGATTGCGCTTTATGACAAGGCTGCTCCTGTAACTCCGTCGGCTCCGCCGTCAAAGGCTCCGGCTACCAGCAGCGCCATTCCGCGCCCTTCCGCGCCGACAGCGCCCAAGCCAGCAGCCACTATCCCGGCCCCCCTTAAGAAGTAGTCTCCTGCTCCATACGGACGGTGGTACGCTGGGGGTGTAAAGGTGGCGTAATGAGATTCTTCAGCGCTGTCAGTTTAGCCATTTTGGTTTCTGTCGGAGCGCACGCACAGCACCGCGGCGGCGCTCCCTCCAGACCTTTTTCCCCTCCGACAGTTTCGGTACCCGCCGCGATTGCTCAGCAAAGAGCGGGTTCTCCTGTCGTCCCTTCTGTTGGAGCCCTCGGCGGCAGTTTCGCTTCAACCGCCATGAGCCGGCCCCTTGGCGGGGTCGCCCCTCCCTCGTTTCCCGTGAATGGAATCGGAAACCAGCACCGCCGTGAGCCGGGGACAGATCGGGGGTACCGGTACTTCGGGCCCATTTTCTATGTCCCGAACGCTTACGACACGGGCTACCAGCCGTACAGTTATTCCACCTTCGACCAGCCTGCGAATCCGGCTCTCTACCCCCCGCCGCCGCAGGAATCCGCGCCACAACAGCCCATCATCATCAATCAGTACTTCAGTTCCCGAACCGCGACCACCCAGACCGAGGGTGCCACGACAACTACTGCTGAAACGGCCCCGGGCGATCCGCTCGGTGTACCGCAGAATTACTACCTGATCGCCTACAAGAACCACACCGTTTACTCTGTTCTGGCCTACTGGCTGGAGGGCGACACGCTGCACTACGTCACGACCCAGAACACGCACAACCAGGCGTCGCTCTCCCTGATCGATCTCGATCGGACCATCAAGCTGAATGCCGGTAACAGCGTGCCTTTCTCGCTCTCAGGCAAGTAAGCGGTACGCGGTGGTCGCGTTCTTCCAAAAGAACTTCTCCCGCACCTCCGCCGGCTTGTCCGCAAGGTAGTCCGCCACCACTTTGAACACCACCGGATACGGCGCGATCATGTCGCACGTCGGCCAGTTGCTCGCGAACAGCACACGGTCAGGGCCAAACACATCCCACAGCTCGTCCAGACGCGGCTTGTAATTCCCGTTCGTCTTGCGGACCACGCCCGATACCTTAGCGTAGACATTCCGATGAGCCGCACACGTCCGGATGCCTGTCGAATCGTCCAGCGGAAGATGACCCACAATGATCCGCAGTTCCGGAAATGCCTCCGCCAGCCTGGCGATCTCCTCATAGACAGGTTGCCCCACCAGGACATCGAGACTCAGGTCCTTCTCCATCAGGAGCTTCATATCTTCCGGTGACCTCGCGATGTTCGCGGCATTGATCCGGACGCCGCGCCACAGCCGGTGCTTACTAAAGCGCTCCAGCGCAGCCCGAAAATCGGGATGCCCCGGCGCTATGTTCCCCACTACCGCCCGAATCAGCGGAGAGCGGTCCGCCAGCGTCAGCAGCCAAAGATTATCTTCCAGCCACGGACTGGCCTCAATGGCCACCACACCGTGCACGGCGTAAGGCCGAATGGCGCTCAGGTAACGGTCCGGAAATGTCGGCTTATAAAGAACCGGCTCTTTCGGCGAAGGCCACGGCACACCCTGCGGGCGCGCCGTGTCGTAGAAGTGAGTCGCCACGTCAATCACCTTCTGGTCGGGCGCCGCCAAAGCAGGCAAAGCAAGACTGCCCGCCAGGAACGCGCGTCGGGAGGGAAAGCCGGTTATCACGTCAGCATTGTACGCCCATTCGCTAAACTGAGGATTCCCATGCAATTAGAAAAAGTGTACGAGCCCCGGCGTTTCGAGCCGCATTGGGCTCAGTGGTGGGTCGAATCCGGTATCTATCGCGCCGAGTGGCAGCCCGGCAAACCGGTGTTCTCGCTCGTTATCCCGCCTCCCAACGTAACCGGCTCGCTTCACATGGGCCACATGCTGGAACACACCGAAATCGACGTCACCGTCCGCTGGCACCGCATGAAGGGCGACGTCACACTCTGGCTGCCCGGCACCGACCACGCCGGCATCGCTACGGAAATGGTGGTGTCCCGCCAGTTGCAGGCGAAGGGTATTCAGTATCGCCGCGACCTGAGCCGTGAAGAATTCGAGAAGAAGGTGTGGGAGTGGAAAGCGGAATCCGGCGGCACCATCAAGCGCCAGATGATCCAGATTGGCACGTCATGCGACTGGTCCCGCGAGCGCTTCACCTACGACCCCGGTATGTCGCGCGCCGTCCGTGAAGTCTTCGTCACGCTCTACGAAAAGGGCGTCATTTACCGCGGCGAGTACATGGTGAACTGGTGCCCCGGCTGCAATACGGCTATCTCCGATCTGGAGACCGTGCACGAAGAAACCGCGGGGCACATGTGGCACATCCGCTACGGTCCTCTGGTCGTGGCGACCACCCGACCCGAGACCATGCTCGGCGATACGGCTGTAGCGGTGAATCCACGAGATGAGCGGTACGCCGGCCTCACCTCGGTGACGCTCCCGCTCGTAAATCGTGAAATCCCGGTGGTGCGCGACGAGATCGCCGATCCGGAGTTCGGTTCCGGCGCCGTCAAAATCACGCCCGCGCACGACCCCAATGATTTCGAAGCCGGCAAGCGCCACAACCTGCCCATCATTCAGGTGATCGGGCAGGATGCCCGTATGACCGATGCCGCCGGCAAGTACGCCGGGCTCGACCGTTACGAAGCCCGGAAGCGGATCGTGGAAGACCTCCAGGCGCTGGGCGTACTGGAGCGGGTCGAAGATTACACCGTTTCGCTCGGCAAATGCCAGCGCTGCAGGACCGTGGTGGAGCCGCTGGTTTCGAAACAGTGGTTCGTCCGCACCAAACCCCTCGCCGCAAAAGCCATCGCCGCTGTCGACGAAAAGCGCATCGAAATCATCCCCGAAGTCTGGGTGAAAACCTGGAACGAGTGGATGCACAACATCCGCGACTGGTGCATCTCCCGCCAACTCTGGTGGGGTCACCGCATCCCCGTCTGGTACTGCGACTCCTGCGGTTACGAGATGGCTTCGCGCGATGACGTTGCGACCTGCCCGAAGTGCAGCGGCCCGCTGCGCCAGGATCCCGATGTGCTCGACACCTGGTTCAGCTCCGGCCTCTGGCCATTCTCCACTCTCGGCTGGCCCGATCAGACCGAAGACCTCAAGCACTTCTACCCCACCACCCTGCTCATCACCGGGTTTGACATCCTGTTCTTCTGGGTCGCCCGGATGTCCATGCTGGGCATCGAATTTATGGGCGAGGTGCCGTTCCGCAAGGTCTATATTCACGGGCTTGTGCGCGATGCCGAGAAGCAGAAGATGTCGAAGACCAAGGGCAACGTTATCGACCCGCTGGTCGTGACAGAAGAGTACGGCACAGATGCGGTCCGCATGGCCCTGCTTACGGGCGCCGCGCCCGGAACCGATATCGTCTTCAGCCCGGAACGGCTTGATACGTCGCGCGCCTTCTCCAATAAGATATGGAACGCCGCCCGCTTCCTGTTTTTGAACATGGAACGCTGCAGCGTTGACCCGTGGATGGCTGAAGACGTGAATGCGTACCTGCCTGCCGCCAACGCGGCTGTCGAAGATCGCTGGATCTTTTCGCGGCTGAACGAATGCGCGCGCGAAATGAACCGCGCTATCGATTCCTGCCGGTATCATGAAGCCGCCCAGAGCGTCTGGCACTTCATCTACGACGACTTCTGCGATTGGTACATCGAGCTGAAAAAGATGAAGTTTGTGGAGGGCTGCGGACTCAACGACGACTGGCGCAATCTCCTCGCTGTCTTCGAAAGCGCGTTGCGCCTGCTGCATCCGGTTATGCCGTTTCTCACTGAAGAGCTCTGGCACAGGCTCGGCGGCGCGGAAGGCAAATCGATCTCGCTTCTTGCCTACCCGCAGTTCGACCCTGCCCGTTACGACTCCGAAGCTGAGCGGGAAATCGGACTTCTGCAGGACGTGATCCGCGCCGCCCGCAACCTGCGCGCTGACCTCGGTCTGGATCCGAAGATGCCGCTCGAGGGGCGTGTTTCCATCGCAGTGGACGAAGTGGCTGTTCAGCGTCTGGCGGGCCTGAAGATCACGGTGGGCGAAGTCCGGAAGACCGGCGTGGTCCGCTCCACCGCGGCGTTCGACCTTTCCATCGACGTGCCTGCCGGTCAAATGGAAGTGCAGAAGAAACGCGTCGAAAAGGAGCGCGAGCAACTGGAGAAGAATATCGCGAACTGCAGGCGACAGCTCTCCGACGAGGTTTTTTTGGGCAAGGCTCCGGCCAAAGTTATAGACTCGATTCGAGCCAAACTCGCCGAGTATGAGGCGCAATTAGCCAAACTAAATGCACTCTGAGATCACCAATGCGATCCGGCAGGCGCTGGAGGAAGATATCGGCACTGGCGATATCACCTCTGCCGCCTGCGTGCCGCCCGATCGGAGGGCACGTGGATACTTCCTTGTCCGCGAATCCCTTGTGCTGGCCGGAATCGATTTGCTGGCCCCGATCTACGAAATGCGCGGAGGGGTGGAAGAACTGCGGCTGATTCACAAAGACGGCGATCACCTGCATGAGGGCGTCCGGGTAGCCGAAGTCACGGGAAATGCCCGAACCCTGCTCGAGTGCGAACGAGTGGCTTTGAATTTTCTGCAGCGCCTTTCGGGTGTCTCGACCCTGGCCTATCAATTCACCGCGTTGGTAGAAGGCACGAATTGCCGTGTGCTCGACACCCGTAAAACGACTCCTGGCTTGCGCCGTCTCGAGAAGGCTGCAGCCGCCGCCGGGGGCGTTGTGAACCACCGAATGGGGCTCTATGACGCGATCCTGATCAAGAACAACCACATCTCCGCCGCTGGCGGTGTGAAGCCGGCAATCGCGAACGCCCGTGCATCCGGGTTGCCGATCGAAATTGAAGTCCGTACTCTCGCTGAATTGCACGAAGCCCTCGCCAGCGGCGCAGAGCACCTGTTGCTCGATAACCTGTCCCCGCAACAGGCGGAAGAATGGGTTCGGATGATCAACCGACGCGCGAAAGTCGAACTTTCGGGCGGCATCACTCTCGATACTGTCCGGAATTATGCCGAAACCGGCGCCGACTTCGTTTCCGCCGGCGCCATCACCCACTCAGCCCGCGCTGTGGACCTCAGCTTTCGCCTCGAACTGCTCCCGTGATCGTCCGGCTGCACTCCACTGAATCCACCATGAAAGACGCTGCCGCCCTGGCAGCCAGGGGAGAACCGCACGGAACCGTAGTCGTCGCGGAACGCCAGACATCGGGAATCGGACGCCATGGTCACTCATGGAATTCCGAAGCTGACGGGGGCCTTTATATGTCGATCATCCTCCGACTACAGGAGCCTGGACCGACTGTCACAATGGCCCTGGGGTTGGCAGTGCAACGGGCAATTGATGACGCGACGGGTGTTTCACCTGACCTGCGCTGGCCGAATGACGTCATGCTGAATGAGCGCAAACTCGCCGGCATCATGGTGCAGTCCGCAGATGAGGCTTTGATTGCGGGGATCGGCGTGAACGTGAATCAACTGTCGTTCCCGGACAGCCTCAAGGGTGTTGCCACCTCGCTCCGAATCGAAACCGGGCGCGACCATTCAAAAGACGCACTGCTCGACCGCATCGTCGCCGAGTCCCTGCGTTATGTTCAAATCGGCAAACGGGGGATTCTGCGCCGCTTTGAAGAGCGCTCCAGCTACGTTCGCGGTAAGGCGGTCGAAGTGGACGGGGCAATCAAGGGTATTACTGCCGGTCTGGATGGCGATGGTTTTCTTCTCGTTCAGACGTCGACGGGCATTGAAAAAATCGTCGCCGGAGGTGTCCGCCCATTGTGACTCTGCACGGCAGCGTTATGTCACTGTCGAGAGCAACTGCTGGATCCTGACCTCGTCGTCACGGGTCGGATGCTTATTAAGACTTGTCCGAAGCTCTTTAGATGCAACCGGAAAACAGGCACGTCGGGGTACGCATGAACCAGGGAATTCAGAACATCCGCGGCAGGCGAGTTGTACCTTTTGCGATATAGGCAACGGCCAGCGTGTCCATCGACGAGGGATTATCAGGCAAGCATTTCTCCCCGCCTGACCCAATCTTCAGCGAGGCGCGGTCCAGCGTCCGCATCTCGGAATTCAAATAGAGCCTATCCCGGTAGCCGGGATGAGCCCATTAGATATTCATCAATGCCCCGCGCTGCCTTTCGCCCTTCCGCAATCGCCCAGACCACCAACGATTGACCACGCCGCACATCTCCCGCCGCGAAAACGCCAGGTACGGACGACATAAAATCAGCATTCGCCTGCACGTTGCCGCGCGCGTCCAGAGCCACGCCTAAATCCTCGATCAGGCCACTCCGCACGGCGCCGGTGAAGCCCATGGCGAGCAGAACCAGATCGACATCCATGTCGAATTCAGTCTCGGGCATTGCTTCGAAATTCGGTGGCGGACCCACTCGGATCGCATGCAGCTTCTTCACGTTCCCGTGCTCATCGCCGCTGAACCGCAAGGTATTCAGGCTCCAATCGCGATGGCCACCTTCCTCGTGTGCACTCTCGGTACGTAACTGCATGGGCCACAGCGGCCACGGAGTATGCGGCGCACGCGACTCCGGCGGTTTCGGCATCAATTCGAACTGGCTGATGTGGCTGGCATGCTGACGGTGTGAAGTGCCAAGACAATCGGCGCCCGTGTCGCCACCCCCGATGATGACGACGCGTTTGCCTGTCGCGAGAATCTGATTCGAAACCTTGTCGCCTTCACATACCTTGTTGGCCTGCGGCAGGAACTCCATCGCGTAATGGATTCCCTTGAGATCTCTGCCCGGCACCTTGAGGTCGCGCGGTTGCTCGGCGCCACCGGATAGCAGAATGGCATCGAAATCGCGCCGGAGTTCGCTCACTGCAACATTTTGGCCCACATGCGCGTTGACGACAAACTCCACACCCTCGGCCGTCATCTGCTCGATGCGCCGGTCGATCAGATGTTTTTCCATCTTGAAGTTCGGAATGCCGTAACGCAGCAGGCCGCCAATGCGGTCGCTTTTTTCGAAGACGGTGACGGAGTGACCGGCCCGCGCGAGTTGTTGCGCCGCCGCCAGGCCCGCCGGACCCGAACCCACGACCGCGACTCGTTTGCCCGTTCTGCCGGCCGGATACTCCGGAACGATCCAGCCTTCTTCCCAGGCGCGATCGACGATGGTCTTCTCGATGTTCTTGATGGTAACGGCCGGTTCGTTGATTCCCAGAACGCAGGAGGCTTCGCAGGGCGCCGGGCAAATACGGCCCGTGAATTCCGGAAAATTGTTGGTCGCGTGCAGCACGCGAATCGCTTCACGCCAGCGGCCACGCCAAACGAGATCGTTCCAGTCAGGGATGATGTTGTTGACCGGGCAACCGGTGTGGCAGAAGGGCACCCCGCAATCCATGCACCGGGCGCCCTGCTTGCGAATGCTCTCTTCCGGAAAGGGCTGATAAATTTCAAACCAATCGTTGATGCGTTCGGCCGGAGGCCGCCGCACCGGCATCTCGCGGGTGTATTCCAGAAAGCCGGTTATTTTACCCAAGGAGACACCTCTTGTTGGGGAACCGTGACTGCGGCCATCAACGGCAGCATTTCGCTCTTCAGATTCTTCTTCATGGCCCGCTTATATTCATGCGGATAAACTTTGACAAACTTCGGAAGCATGGCCGTCCAGTTTTCTAAGATGTCTCTTGCGCGGGGACTGCCCGTTGCCTCGTAATGCCGGAAGATCCAGTCTTTCAGCAGCTGCTGATCGTCCGGATCGAACACCTGCTCCAGATCGACGGAGGTCTTGTTGCAGCGGAAGGCGGCAAACTGACCGGCATGGTCCAGCACATAAGCAATACCGCCCGACATGCCGGCCGCGAAGTTACGGCCTACCTTGCCAAGCACGATGACAAGACCATTGGTCATGTACTCGCAGCCGTGGTCGCCCAGTCCTTCCACCACCGCGCTGGCGCCCGAGTTGCGAACGGCGAACCGCTCGCCACCCATGCCGTTGAAGAACGCCTCACCACTGGTAGCGCCGTACAAAACCACGTTGCCGACCAAGATATTTTCTTCCGGAACGAACGTGGAATTCTTCGGAGGATACACAATCAGGCGCCCGCCGGAAAGACCCTTGCCAACGTAATCGTTGGATTCGCCCTCCAGTTCGAGCGTCACGCCGTTCGCAAGAAACGCCCCGAAACTCTGGCCTGCAGAACCGGTGAATTTAAACTTGATCGTGTCCGTCGGCAAGCCGGCTGCGCCGTACTTGCGGGCAATCTCGCCCGACAGCATTGCACCCACCGTGCGGTGGA